>CAKTTT010000111.1 GCA_934615635.1 uncultured Eubacteriales bacterium
ATATGGAGGCCGTCTGGCAGGAATATGCGGCGGCAAACCCCTAGTCTCTGCATACGCGCCTACTTCGGTTATTGACCACCGTCCTGTGAAAGCTTCCCTTGTAAATAATGCCACAAAATGTTAAAATCATGAAACACCGGATAAGATTCGCGGAACGAACCGACAGACCGGAACCGTAAGGGGCGATCGCTTGTGGCAAAGCATTCGTTTGGGATCCTGCAGCAGAATCCGCCGCTTCATCGGCGGTATGATGAGTATGAGCCGGAAAAATACGGCTGTATTGATGTGGATGATGCCCTTATTGAGCCTCTGCTGCCCGCCTTGCAGGAAATGGACTGTTTTTGGCACACCCTGCGGCAGCCCGGCAAGGGTCTGGCATACACGGGGATCACCCTGATTCCGCCGGCCTCGCTTCCTCTTTTCCGCCGCCTGCTGCGGAAAGCCGAGCAAGAAGAGCTGGCGGAGCTCCTTCGCCTGGCCGATAAAGCGCAGGCGGAAAACCATTATCTCTTGCACTTCGGCATATAAAAGGAATTCCCTTTCCACAGGAAAAGGAGTACCGTCTGACGGCCGCGCATCATCCATGGATCAACGCCTGCTCTACTTTTTTTGTAAATCCCGGTAATAATAGAGGGGCGGCGACGGCCGGTGACGGTAAACCGATGGAAATCTCTTTACGACCGGCTTGAGGGAAACCGCTTCCTTCTGGCGATGCAAAGCGACATTATGATGGCCAGACCCTTGCTTCCGGTGAGCCTCCCGGCTGACGGCTGCCGAAGCGTACTCCACTCGCTGTTCGGCGGCGCAGTCTACCAATTCCCGTACGTTATCCTATTCGCCGCGCTGGAGCAGAACACCGCCGCAGAATGGCGGTTCCCCAGCGTCCCGCCCCTCTTTTCACGCCCCTCCTCCTATCCTATATGGTAAATAAAATGCGGATATCGGGCCGGTCCCTTTTTACAGCAAAGCCCCTTCCATCTTGCTGCAGCAGGACGGAAGGGGCTTTTTCAACTTTTGGGCGGACTGCCCTGCGCAGCCCTCGATCAAGGCTAACAGGCGCAAACTATTGGCGGGAAGTTCTGCCATTCTGTCAAGGGCAGCAATACCACCGGTTTGCGTACCGTTGCTGACTATAATACAATAGATATATAATAAATGGGGTGATTTTATGTTAAATGATTACGAATCCTTACGAAAAGTAGGTGATAACATTAGGAAAGAAAGGAAGAGCCAGGGGCTGACTCTTCTGGAGATGCATTTGAGATCCGGCGTAGACTCCAAAAATCTTGGAAAGATTGAAAAGGGAAACAATTTCACTGTATGCACTCTTTTACGCATCGCCTGCGCTTTAGACGTGGAACCGGATACCCTGCTCAAGCCCCGGGAAGACACGGACGTACAGCATCCCAAGGAAAACGGGAGCTCCGCCGGCTCCGGCCAAGACTGTGAGATATTGGCTAGAGCGTTGGGCTATATCTGCCGCAGTATGCCGCCCTATGTATGGGAACGGCTGGTGGAATTGATGAAGCCCCGCTCCCACGAAAAAATCAGCTTGAAAAATGCAGAGAATGGAGCAGATGAAAAGGATGAGGAAACTTGACCGCGTTGTCTACCGTACCCGCAAGGAGCATCTTTACCACCCCGATCTAGGCGCTTACAACAGCTATGGCATCGCTATTTTTGTGAAATATAACCACAAAACGCTGGATTATATCAGTGATGTGGACGTAAGCCGGCAACGGGCGAAAAAAATCGCCGCGCTCCTCAACCGGTTCGCCGTTCATCCTCATGATGTCCGGGACGTGATCGAAGATATCCGCGACGATCCGCATTTTTAAACGGCTTTCATTTCCCCTTTCTCCGAAGGAAAACCGTACCTCTTTCAGGAAAATCCGCCCTATTGGCCCGATAAAGCGGCTATTCGCTTTTTAACACCACTGCACGCATTTGATTCCATTTTTCAGCGATTTCGTGAATAAATTCCACATCATCGTTGACAGGATTACTCGTCGCAGGGTACAATAACATTATGTATAAGTATGCCCACACCAAATATGTTGGTGCGGGCTATTGTTGCTGTATTCTTTTAAGGCAATTTCTACCCTCTTTTGTCGAGGATAGTATAGCATACTTGTGCAAGTATTTTCTATAGGCATACTTGCCAAAGTATTTCGCCGAAAAATGTGATAATTGTCATGTGTTCGCCAAAATCATTCATGAGGAGAATCAGTCATATGGGAGGAAAAACTTCAGCCGCCGCCAAGAACAGATATAACGCCAAAGCCTACGACCGCATCACTCTGCTGGTCCCCAAGGGCAGCAAGGAACAAATCGCAGAAGCTGCCCGGGCGAAGGGCCAAAGCGTCAACAGCTATATCACCAGTCTGATTCGAGCGGACATACCGGAGCCTTTCTCCACACATTCCCATGAACGCGAGGAAAAAGGCCGTTGACAGTGTGACCTCTAAAAGGATACAATAGCTTTATATGGGTATGCATATATACAGCAATATCCCACACCGTTCCGACTGCAGAATCCCACGGTGCGGGTATTGCTGTATTTGGAGTGCCAACATGCGCCGAACAAGAAACGGTGTACCTTATCCTCTTTTCAGCAAGGACAGTATAGCATATATAGGTATACCCATACAATAGGCAAAACCAACAAATATGGGTGTACCTATATATCGAAATTGATTGGAGGCGCTGTCAAATGTCTACGGATGCGAAAAAGAGAGCGGTTAAAAAATACCAGGAAAAGTTTGACACAGTGGTTATTCGCGTTCCCAAAGGGGAAAAACAGATCATAGCCATCCATGCGGCCGCCCGCGGGGAATCCATTATGAAATTTGTCCGGCGCGCCGTCTGCGAGACAATGGCGCGTGACAAGGATAGCGAGGAGGTATAAATATGCAAACAGAGGCGCAGAAACGAGCGAACAGAAAATATAATCAGGAAAAATGCGACAGTATACGTATCCGGGTACAGAAAGGGGATAAGGCCAAGATCGCCGCCTTTGCCCAGGCCAACGGTGAAAGCATGAACGGCATGATCGTCCGGCTCATCCGGGAGGAGATGGAGCGCGGATAGACCCTCTCCCTCCTTCAAAGTAACAAAGAGAAGGAACCCCCTTTAGAGATTCCCTTTCTACTATATGGTAAAATGGGGTTTTCCGCTCGCATCTAAATAGATATGACAAAAAAGGCCGTTGACAGCCCGGCTGCTGTAAGAGTATAGTGAGAATGTATACGTATATACAGCAATACCCCTCACCGTCCTGACTGCGAATCTGTCGGTGTGGGTATTGCTTTGCAATGAAGAATGGGTGAGCCGAACAAAGAAATACGGTATCTTTTTCTTTCCTTCTCCGGCAATAATAGTATAGCATATATAAGCTATCTCATCAATTGTGAAAACTCCCGAATATAAGATAGCTTATATATGAAAAATCATCAAAATCGGAGGTGTCGACATGTCCAGTGAGGCAAATCGCAAAGCTGTAAAAAAATACAATCATGATAAAGTCGATATGATCACCGTACGTGTCCCTAAAGGAGAAAAAGCTAAAATTATCGCTTTAGCCAAAAGAAACGGTGAAAGTGTCAATGGCATGATTATCCGATTATTGCGGAGTGAGATGGAAACAGATAAGTAAAGAGGGGGGATAAACGCATGTCAAATGAATCCATCCGTAAAGCGGTCGGCAAGTATAACCGTGAAAAAGTGGAGATGATCACTCTACGCGTTCCCAAGGGAGAAAAGGCCAGGATTGCCGCCTTTGCCCAGGCCAACGGCGAAAGCATGAACGGCATGATCGTCCGGCTCATCCGGGAGGAGATGGAGCGCGGATAAGCCCTTCCCCTCTCCGCCGCTTTTCATAAGCGCGGGCTTTTCCTGCCGCAAGCCTTCCGCCCGGGTTACAGCCTATCGAATAAGCCTCGCCGCTCCCCCGCGGGTGCGTGAATGAAACTTGTGTCAGCGCAGTGGGAGCGCATCCCGTTTTCGCAGCTTTTTTGGCGGCTCTCCATAAGAGCGCCTGGATTGAGGCATTTTTGCGCTCCATTTCGTTGGCCGCGGGCCCTTCCTCACAATCCTGATTCCACTCGTATTAAGAGGGCTGAACGCCCGCAAGCCCTTCAGCGTCTTATGCACGAGCATGGAGGGACCATCCGATCCGATTTGATCCGGCCGTTTCCCGGGCGCGGACTTCCAGGCTCCGCCGCCCGGTCTGAAAAAGGCTTCCGGCAGTGGCCGGGAGCCCTTTTCGTTTTTTCCGCCGATCCTTTTGCCGCCTTATCGCTTGGACGTCCTGCGCCAGACGAGGAAAGAGACAACCGAAATCACCACCGTTGCCCCCGCGGACAATAAAAACGTCGGGGAAAAGGGCTTCAAAATGGATTCCCCCATGAAGGTGGCCGCCAGCATGGTGGGAAACAAACCCAGCAGCGACCCCGCCGCGTACCGCCCGTATTTCATTTTGGTGGCGCCCAGCACCATGCTCACGATATCGCCGGGCAACAGGTTGATTACCCGCAGAAAGAAGGCAAAAAATAGCTCATTGTCCCGTTTAAGAGTGTCCATTCGGGCGATCTTGGGATATTTATCCCGCAGCCGGTCAGCCAGCTCCCTGCCGGAAAAACGCCCGATGAGATACGGCAGGGTGATGCAGAGGAACAGTCCTATCAGATTCACCGCTATGGCGGCAGGGATGGGAAACATCACTCCCGCGCTGACATACAACACCAGCAGCGGAAACACCACGGATAGGGATTTCACCGCATACAGCACGAGCATCACGGCCGCCGCCAGCCAATAGTTATCCGGCGTGTAGGATAGAATCTGCCGCACGTTCAGCCGGCCGCCCCGGGCGATGGTCCAAGCGGTACACAGCGCCACCAGCAAAAAGGGCATCGCCTTCATGACGCCCAGCCAAAAAGTTCCTCTTTTCCTTTCCTTCATAATCGGTCGTCCCTTTCCCGCATTAGCCTCACCCGGTTAGTATAACCGGCAGGCCGCGAAAACCGGATGGAAACGTCAGACAATTCCTGTCGGAAAGGGGCCGCCGCAGAAAAAGATTCTGCGGCAGCCCCTTTGGGATCCTGCTTTTATTCCTCTGCGTGGGGCTCCAGCAGACCATAATCGCCGTTATGACGCCTATACACCACGTTGATTTCGCCCGAGTCCATGTTGCGGAACATATAAAACTGATGTCCAGAGGTGTTCATCTGCAGAATGGCTTCCTCCACATCCAGCGGCTTGACGGGGAAGCTCTTGGAGCGCACCACATGGAATTCCGCTTCCTCCTCCACCGGTCCGTCCCACAGGCTGTCGTTGAAAGCCTCCGCCCGCAGGCGCTTTTCCAGACGGGTCTTGTTCTTCCGGATCTGCCGCAGCAAAACGTCCACCAGCCGGTCCACCGCTTCGTTGGCGTCCTCGCAGGCTTCCTCCGCGCGGAATACCAGCCCGCCGGTCCGGATCGTGATCTCCACCCGCTGCTTGTTGGCGTTTTCCTTGGAGACGGTCACGTCCGCCGTCACGCTGTCCTCAAAAAACTTGTCCAACTTGGAAAGCTTTTTCTCCGTCCTCTCCACAAAGGAAGGACGCACCGTGACCTTTCTGCCTGTGATGGTCATTTTCATACGATCAACTCCTATCTCACCATTCCTTCGGAATGGATTCTATAGATAGGATACCATATATAGAGGAATAAATAAAGTCAAATTTGTGAATATTTCCCTAAGATTCTATAAAACGGCGCTGCAATGCCGGGTCACGTGGCAGCCCACATTGACTGCCACCGGCAGGCCGGCGATATGGGTGGGATAGGTTTCGATCGCCACGCCCAAAGCGGTCGTCGCTCCGCCGAAGCCCTGCGGGCCGATGCCCAGGGCGTTAACCCGTTCCAGCGCCTCCCTTTCCAGCTCCGCATAGTAAGGATCAGGATGAGCGGCAGAAAGCGGGCGGCAAAGGGCCTTTTTGGCCAGCAGGGCGCACAGCTCGAAATCACCGCCGATCCCCACGCCCAGCACCATCGGCGGGCAGGGATTGCTGCCGGCCCGGCGGGCGGCGTCCGCTATGCACTCCAGCACCTTTTCCTTGCCGGCGGCGGGCGTCAGCATATATATCCGGCTCATATTTTCGCTTCCGAAGCCCTTTGGCGCCACCGTTATCTCCAGCCGGTCGCCTTCGGTCAGCTCCACATGGAGCACCGCGGGGGTATTGTCCCCGGTATTCACCCGGCGGAGAGGATCTCCCACCACCGAGCAGCGCAGACGGCCCTCCCGATATCCCCGGGAAACGCCCCGGTTCACCGCATCCGCCAGCAGCCCGCCGCGGATATGCGCCTCCTGCCCCAGCCGGACGAACACCACCGCCATCCCGGTATCCTGACAGACGGGCAGGGAAAGTGCCTCCGCCGTCTCCCAATTCCGCCTCAAGTCCTCCAAAATATCCCGCGCCAGAGGCCGACTCTCCCCCTCGGCGCTCCTGTTCACCGCCGCCTTGACATCCTCCGGCAGCCGGCGGTTTGCCGCTATGCACAGCTCCCGTACCGTTTCCTCAATCTGCTCCGCCGTTATCTCCCGCATCCCTGTTTCATCCTTTCCTTGTCCGGATCCGCCGCCCTTTTTATCTTATCCGTTTTCCCCCGGCTATCACCGCCAGGGGCTTTGCCGCCAAGGTGAGGGGATCCCCCGAAAATAACGCCAAATCCGCATCCTTGCCCGGCGTGATGGAACCCACCCGATGGGCGATTCCCGCAATCTCGGCCGGGCTCAGGGTGATGGCCCTCACCGCCCGCTCCCAATCCAGCCCCTCCCGCACAGCCAGTCCGGCGCAAAGCGGTAAATACTGAATGGGAATTACCGGATGATCGGTGATAATGGCGATGGGAATGCCCGCTCTGTCCAGCAGGCCTGGATTCGAGGGGGTCAGTTCCCGCAGCTCCGGCTTTGACCGGTCGCAGAGCAGAGGGCCGCACAGCACCGGCGCGCCTCCCGCCGCCACTGCCTCCGCCGCCATATGCGCCCCCGTTCCGTGGACGACGACATACCGCAGCCGAAACTCCTCCGCCAGCCGCCGGGCGGTAAAAATATCGTCCAGCCGGTGGGCGTGAAAATGCACCGGCAGCTCGCCCCGCACCACCGGCAGCAGCGCCTCGCACTTGGCGTCGTATTCCGGCTCGTCCGTCTCCTCATCCTCCGACGCCCGCCGTTTATCCCGTTCGTAGCGCGCCGCCAGCGCCAATTGCTCCCGGATAATGGCCGCCGTTGCCATGCGGGTCACCGGCGCCTGATTTTTCCCGTGATAGACGGTTTTGGGATTTTCCCCCAGCGCCATTTTCATGGCCACAGGAGCCATAACCACCGCATCGTCCACCCTGGCTCCATAGGTCTTGACAGCGCAGAACTGGCCGCCGATGGGGTTGGCGCTGCCTGGACCGGTCAGCACGGTGGTCACCCCGGCGGCGGCGGCCTCCGCGAAGCAGCGGTCCTGCATATTGATCGCATCCACCGCCCGCAACTGCGGGGTGGCGGGATCGGTGTCCTCATTGCCGTCATCCCCTTCAAAGCCCAGGCCGTCCTCCCACATACCGATGTGGGTATGGGCATCCACAAACCCGGGGAAAAGCCACCCTCCGCCGGCATTCAGTATTTCCTCCGCTTCCCCGGGCGGCGGCATGGCCCCCACGGCGCGGATCCGGCCTGCCTCTATGTCCACATAACCGTTTTCAATCACCGGCCTATCCACCGGGAACACCCTCGCATTGATGATGCGCATAAACAGCCTCCTAT
>CAKTTT010000112.1 GCA_934615635.1 uncultured Eubacteriales bacterium
CCGCTCCTGCCGCCGCTGCCTCCGCCCCTGCCGCTGCCGCCTCCGCCGCTTCTGCTGCCTGCTCGGCGCTGTTGATCAATTCCAGCAAACCAGGTCCTACGGCTTCTTCGATTTCTCCAGCGTTGTCCCGACCGTCAAAACGCAGCCGCCCCTCGGCTGAATAAACCGCCTGTTCCTCTCCGTCTACGTCTGGTGCCGTCGCTACCAGCCGGATCACAGCGCAGCCGCCCGCCGCCGTCCATGCCCTGGGCAGTGGGACGCCCACACATCCCTCCGACGGCGTCAGCTCCCCTGTCAGATCCATTCTGCCCGCTCCATCCACATATTCCACTCGCAACCGATAGCCCTGCTGCAGCTCCGCCGGTAACTGGAATTCCACATAAGCGGCGTTGTGATCCCCTTGCACCCCCGCATATTGCGGGGCAGAGGGCAGCAGCCCGCTTCCGTCATCCGTCGGGACAAAGCGAATCCGATGAACCGCCTCCATATCATCTCATTCCTTTCTCGGAGCCATTGTCGCTCCATCGTTTTCTTATTTGTCGGCGCCCCGACTGCTTCCCGCCTCTTTCCAGCCGATTACCAGCCTCCCAAAGCAGACTCTTCCGGTGCCCTGTACCTTCAAGTTGAAACCGGTCGTACGGCCGCCGCCGGGGATCAGCCGCAGCAGCCGCGGCTGATCCCCTCCCACGCCGCAGCGGCAACTTTCCACATCGCTCCCGCCGTCCATCTCGATACAAAAGTCCACCCGTCCCTCCGGCGAGCCGTCCAACTCCAGGAAAAGCGGACCGATTCTCTTTTTTCTCTCTGGTAGCCCCAGCTCCATCCTTCCCGTTGCCAGCTGCCAGGACACGGGTGTTTCCACATAAACCGCATCGCCGGCACCATTGAGCGATCCTTCCCGGTCCTTCTCTCCCTCCAAAGCGAACAACAAACGGTATTCCAATCCATCGATGATCCTCTTCCCATCGATGATCGCTCTGTCGTCCCGTACCAGCAGCCGCTGCATACGAGTACCGGGCAGAGAAAAATCCCATGCATACCAGCCCGCTTCACCGGCGCAATTGAACAGCAGCGCGCGGCTGCCCGCCAACAGCAGATAGTATCCGTGGAACTCTCCCGCCGAGGCCGTTTTAAGCGGCTCTCCCGCCAGTTCTCCCAGCCTGCTCCCCACCTCAGTGGATAATTCCCGTATACTTCTGTCCGGCTGCAGCGCGTACACCTTCCCTTTGCTGTGAGCCCACAATAGCTTTTCGCCGCATAGACACAACGTACCGGGACAGTCGCAGCCCACCTGCCCGCTGATCTGAATAATCGGGAACCTCGCCGTATAAGCGGTTTCCTCATACACCCGCCCATACCCCAGGCTCTGGGTCGAAAGCCCCTCCCCCGCCGCGTAGGAGGTGCGGTAGAGCTCATCCGCTTTGAACAGCAGCAGCATCTCTCCCTGCTTCGCGAAGGCGGTCACCGCCGTTCCCGGATCGCCTACATACGCCTTGTTTCCCTCGGGAAAATACAGCGGATCGTTGAGTCCGCTCCAGCAAATCAGGTTGGGCTTGTCCGGATTGCCGCCCACAAAAAGGCGGGCGCCGCCGCCCGCGCCGGAACGGTCGTTGCTGTACCATATGCTGTGCTTCATTCCGCCGACAAGGCGCCTTTCCGCTTCCCCTTCTTCCGCCGGGCATATCGTCGCCTCGATGCTGTTGGGAAAGCCCTGAAAAAGGGGCTTCGATTCTTCATCGATATTGTTGAGGAAGAAAAAGCCTCCGCGCAGTCCCACATAATACATCCGCAGTCCGTCCGCGGCGGGGGTCGTTTCCATCAGTATGGCGCTGCCGCCAGGGTCCTCCGATATCAGGGTGTGGATCACCGAAGCCGCGCCCGCTCTGTTGATCACCACCTGCAGGGAGTGCAACTTTACCGACCGGGACAGAATTGCAAAAGTGGTGTTTTCCCCATCCGGCGTGTATCGGATGCGATAATCCGGACTGAGCAGATTCCGCGCCTCAAAGGCTCTCCCGCTTAAGGTATAGGTGCCGCTGAAGGGCGCCACATCCACATAAACCAGCGGCTTGTACACCGCCTCCTGCGCCGATACCCATTCGCCCCCCACATTTGCCAGAAGCTCCCCCGCGTCGGTGAGCAGCAGATTTTCCGGCCGTCCTCCCGCTGCCTCCACGCAGCCGTTCACCGGCAGCAGACAGCCGCTTTCCGCGGCCGATCCTGTGGAGGTCAGCGTTCCCGTCTCCAGCCTTCCGTCGTAATATATGGTATCCAGCGCGGCGTGAAGCAGTCCGTTCACCCTCTTGGTCCGCAAAACCGTCCGCCCATATCCGCCGTCCGCGCCGGTCAGGCGATCCTCCCCGCCGTAGTCAAGGGTGCCCCCCTCATCCGGCAGCGGCGTCCCCGCGGCCCGGATTCCCGGCCGGGTGCGCAGCCCCTCATCCTTCCACCAGAGGTTGCGCACCTCCGCCAGCTCGTTGTCCTTGTGTTTCCCCGATTCCCGCAGCCCGCCGGACAGACCGGGAATCCGCAGCCGCTTTTCTCTTTCCGGCATAGAGGGATATTTCACAGCAGCCACCTCCCCGGCAGCATGTCCCCGATCCGTTCCTCCCGCCGGGGAACCGCCTGCCGCTTCTGGCTGTAAACAGAGGCGTAATACCCCTGAAGCTCATCGTCTCCCTCCGACTGGGCGATCAGCATCGCCACCCCATAGGGCATCACATCGGTTTGGGTCCGTAGGGAGAGGGGCAGCTCCTGGGAAAGTCTCTCCAGAGGCTCTCCTCCCTCTCCGTTCTCAATGGCGCTGAGATCCGCATAAATCTGATTCACCAGGGCCGTCGCCCGCCGAAACAGCCCGGCCTCGCGGCCGCCGTCCACCTCTCCCTGAGCATTGGTGTAGCCCAGCAGCCGCATCGCCTGGCGGAATACCGCATCCCCCGTCATCCCGTCCGCCTCCTTTCAATCATCCTGCTCGACAGATCGCTTCTCTTCATCCAGTTCCCCTCGTTTTCCTTTTCGCCGCTCCCGAAGCAGCCCCTCCAGATCCGGCACCGCCCCCTTAGGCAGCCGCTCCAGATATTGCCCCGCGTCGATCACCTGGCGGTCGAACAAATTCTCCAGCGTTCGTATAGCCTCGCTCTCGCTCCACAGCACCGATGCGCCCACGTCCACCCTGGCGGAAATCAGCAGCCGGCGATACCGGTCTCCGTCAAAGGGCAGATACCATACGCCGTTTTCATCCTCGATCTTCAACCGGCGGCTGCCGTACATCGTCACCCAGAATTCCGCCCAAATCCGCGCGATATCCTCGCAGAACCGGTAGTAGCGGTTTTGCACCGTCTGCAGCGGCAGCGTAGCCGCCTCCCTCGCCTGGATAATGGCGGAGGTGTTGTCCGGGCGGATGTCTCCCAGTGCCGCCTGGGTTGCCCCGGCCTGGGACAAGGTGTTGTTGATCAGGGAGGCAATATTGTTGTCAAAAGCGGGAGAAAATCCCGGTGGATCGACATACCGCACCGCGCCCTCTGTCTCCTCCGCGCCGCCGTAAATCTTGATGATCTGTCCCGGGTCGTTGGTGATCCGCTGCTGTACGATGTCTCCGTTCACCACCATCAGCGGCATCCCCATCATCATCACCGCCCACACGCTGGCGGTCAGCATCCGATTGATGGCAATCTGATTGGGAATCAGGTGGGTAATCTCGCTTTCCCCATAGGCGCATCCCCGCCGCGGATCCCAGCTAAATCTGGCCAGAGGATACAGCCGTATCCCCAGATCCCATGCCGGGCGGATCACCGCACCTCTGCAGCTCTTCATCGCCTTCACCGTCCACTCCCGCCCGTTCCATTCCTTCCAGAAGCGGGTGATGAGCGTCGCTTCCGCCTCCCCGTCCGGCCTTCCAGGCCATCCGTCGTCGGCATGGATGGCATCGATATCCGCCCGGGCGCCGCTATACTTCTTCGCCTCCGCCCGCAGCTCCGCAACCCTCCGCTTCTGCGTAATGAGGATGTAGGGCTGCTCCTGCACCCCCTCCTGGCTGGGATCTCCAAAATATACGTTGTCGATATCCAGCACTTCGCAGCCGATATCCCCCTGGATCGGCGTGGCCCGCGCTTCGTCCGCGTACAATCCGGTATCCACCCGTTCGTCCCACCAGGTGTAAACCACACCGGTGCCGGTGCAGTAGGCGCTGCGCAGCGCCCTATCCCGGATCTCCTCGAATCGTACCCGCTCCGCCGTGGCCCGGAAATAATCGGACAGGGCGGACATTACCAAGGCGATTTCTTCCCCCTCCGGCTCCTCCGCCAGCGGCGCGGAGAGACCGCCCTCCGCCAGTGCCCGCCGTCCGCTGCGTATCTGTTCCCGCAGCGCCGCCGGACTGGGAATCCCTTCGGCGGTATACCTCACCGCCAGCGGCGCGGCCCCCACCACCGCCATCTTGTATTCCCCGATCCGCTTGATGACGTTGTGCCGCACCAACGGGCGGTCGCCCCCGCAGCGCGCCCCGTGCCACTGGTCTCCGGCGAAAAAACGCTCGTTCATCCGGTTCTGCTCATATAGTCCCCGTTCACCCAGCCCGGCCTTGAATCGGGCCCCCGCTTCGTATTCCTCCCAAACCTGCCTGGGGGTAGGCTCCCTGTTTTCCTTCAATTTTCTTCCTCCCGCCTTAGGCGGGCGGAGCGGGATTCTCCGCCCCGTCCGCCTTCATTCTGCGCCGCCTTAATATAGATAGGCGTACACCGCGTCGGCCATGCTCTTCTTCACAAACACATCGTAATAGATCCGGTAATCCAGTCTGAAGGCGTCGGCCGCCTGGTTCTGCTCCGGCGCGAAGGTGCGGATACGCTCCGACTTCTTCACCAGAGAGGCCGCCTTTTTCGGCAGCACCAGCAGCCCCACGTTCTTGGCGCCGGTGGCCGGCGCGAAGCCGCCGTCCTCCTGCCCTTCCGCCGCGCCGTCATAAAAGGTGTAGGCGGATTTCATCCGGTTGTCGGGCACCGGCAGCACCGCCACCCCGTTGATGGATCTGACCTGCGTGTCCACCTCACCCTTGCGGAAGCTGGAAATCTCCAGTTGCCGGTTCAGCTCGGTGGTGGTCAGCAGCGCCCCATACACCGCGCTGTTGACAAAGGCCACCAGCGGCTCGTCATAACCGACGCAGGCCTGTACCTTGGTGATGCCGTCGGTCAGTAGCTCCACCGCCTCGTTGGGCAGGGTGGCGGTGACGGTGTGGGTCTTGTCCGACGCCAGCTTGGCCAGCTTGGAGAGGATGTAAGCGTCCATCTCCGGCGCCACCCTGGTGCGGATGAACTCCCCCATCACCTGCCCGGCCAAACCGGCCACGCCCGTCTCATCGTTGTCCTCCCGGTCGATCTGAAAGCTTCGCCCCCGGTCCATGGTCATGGTATAGGAGGTGTTGCTCACCTTCACCGCGCCCTGCACGAATCCGGCATCCCGATCATAATCCCCCAATCCCGCCATATCCAAATCGGGAATCAGCACCGTCCTCGCCCCTACAAAGCGGGCCTGCATCACATTGTCCGCCATAAATCCCGTGACCGCCTTCTGCACGATCATCCGATCCAGTTCACCCGTCAGCTTTTCCGCAAATTCCAGTGTATTGATCGCCATTTTCTTTTTCTCCTTTTGTTGTTATTTTCAGTTCCACACGCCCCGCAGCATTGCGGCGATCTCTCCGCAGCCGCTTTCCGGCTTGGCCGCCTGGGATCCCGCCGATGCCGCGGCCGCCGCCCGCTGTCGGAGTAGCTCCCGGGCCGCCCGGCGCTCCTCCCGCAGCCGATGCCGCAGCAGCGCGTCCAGCAGAGGGATATCTTCCTCTTGCGCCTCCCGCCTGACGGAATCCGGAAGCTGCTCCGGCCTTTCGTATTCCGGAAACATCTGCCGCAGGCTCCTAAAGCCCGCCGCCCGGCGTTCCTCCTCCTCCCGTTCCGCCCTGGTTTGGGCTTCCCGTTCCGCCGTTTGCACCGCATCGTAAGCCTTCTGCCAGCGTCTCCGTTCCGCCTCGGTCAGCAGCGCCGCCATCTCCTCGTCCCCGCCCGCTTTCTGCCGCATCCGGCTGCGCAGGGCCTCCTCGCTATCCTCGTAGATATCCGCCGCCAGCCGCTCCAGCGACCGGCCGGAGGCCGCCGCCACATACCGCAGCTTGCTCAGCGCCGGTTCCAGGCTGTCCAGCTTGAGTCCCTTCTGGGCGTAGACCGCCGCCTCCGCGGTGGTCAGCCGCCGCACCTGCTTGTTGAATTTCACCGGGATGCCTTCCTCCGGCTGCTCCTCCGCTTCCCGTTCCGGCTGTTCCCTTTCCATTTCATCCGCCATGTTGAACCATCCTTTCCGCCGGCTGTGGTAAGCCGGCCGCTCCGGCCTTGCTCCTCTGTGGTGGGAGGAACGCCGCCGGTCTATGAAAAAGCGCGCGCTTTTCTGTCCTGGTAATATCGATAGCAAAATCCGCCGTCACTGCTCCTCCTGCTCGGTGCCGTCGTAGCGGAGAAAATTCAGCAGCTCCGTCTCCAGCCTTTGCTTTACCTGATCCCCTTCCCCGGCGGGAGAGGCCGCCTGTGTCCCGCGTTCCCGCCCCTTTTTCTCCGCCGGCCGCCGCGGCAGCCGCTCCAGCAGCAATCCCGCCGCCATAACCGCCGCTCCCAGCAAAAACACAATCCGAATCCCATCGCCGTCATAACTCTTCCTCCCAGTCTTTATCCCCAGCCTCCGGCCATATCCTCCGGCAGCACCCCCGTGGGCCTGCCATCCCCCACTTCCATCGCCGCTTCACCGCCTCCCCTGCGCGCGTCCAGCATGGCGTACCGCAGCGCATCCATCAGATGGTTGTCCCGGTCCTCCGGCCGATTGATCCCCTCTCCCCCGGCGTTCCTGGCCCATACGTAGGTTCCCAGCTCCGCCGCCGTATGGATGCAGCGGGGATGAACCGTTATCCGGTATTCCTGAATCGCGGCTATGCCGCTGCGCACCGAATCCGGCCCCTTCACGGCGGGGATAACCCGGGCTATTCCCAATCGCCGCAGCTCCTCGTTGGATTTCGGCTCCGCGCTGTCCGCCCGTATGCGCTCCTTAGCCACCCCCTTGCGCCGCAGCATGGCCGCGATATCGCTGTTGAGCATCCGCCGCTCATAATGCTCGTCGAATATGTACAATTCCCGTCGCCCCGGATCCACCGCCGCGGCGATAAAGGCGGTGGGATCGTTGGTATATCCGTAATCCAGCCCATAGATCCGCCGGCATTCCGCCGGAAGCGCCCCCGGGTCGAACGTCTCCACCCTCCAGTTTTCGAAAACCAGCCCCTCCGCGGCGCCCCATTGTCCCAGCCCCGCCACCGCGTATCTGCGGGGATTTTCCTCCCGCATCCGCTCATAAAGCCTCCTGTCGGTCTCATCCAGGAACTCGTTGCAGCGATAATCGGTGGTGAAGCAGGCCACATCCGGCCGCGGACCGTCAAAAAACCGCTTTTTCAGCCAATGCTTGCCGCTCCAGGGGTTGAAGGTGAGGGTGGTCTGCTTGAACAGGGGCGGCTTTACGGCCCCCCGCGGCACCGACAGATCCAATTTGTTGAAGTCCTCCTCCGAGGCGATCTCAAACGCCTCCTCCACCCATACCCAGCATAGGCAGCCCGTCTCCACGGTGGTGGAGGCCAGCTTGTCCACATTGTCGAAGCCCCGGAAGAGGATGCGCTGGCCTGTGGGCAGATAGCGCATTTCCAACGGCGATTCCACCGCCTTCCATAGTTCCTCCACCCCCAGCC
>CAKTTT010000113.1 GCA_934615635.1 uncultured Eubacteriales bacterium
GACTATATTCCCGCGGCCGCACAGCCAGCACGAAAACCTCCCCCGCCGCCTTGTTCAGCCGAGCGATCTCCCGGGACATGGCCGCGATGTCCGAGCGGTCCTGGGGCATCTCGGGATACATGGCCTGCTTGAGATCCGCCAGCAGGCAGATCTGCACCGCGCCCCGGCCGTTGGTGTTGTACAGGCGCGCCAGCTTTATCGCCGCAGCGGCCGCCTTGTCCGCGGCAGGCAGCAGGGTGGATACCGTGATAAGGGTTCTCCCCTCCTCCGGCACCACCCCTTTCAGCTCCAGCCGGGGAAGACGGCGGGGCGCCAGCCCTTTGAGGAATACCCACTCCACCACCGGCCGCAGAAGCTCCCACAGCGGCAGATAAAAAAGCAGCAGAAGCCAGGGCCTGCCCGAAAGAGCGGCCAGCGCGATGGAAACGGCCAGCGGCAGCAGCGCCTGGGTCAGCAGCTCCGCCCGCCCCCGCCGCCGGCGCATCCGGTCGTCCGCGGGCAGATGAGCCCCCACATGGCGCTTGCGGGGAGAGGTCTCCTTTTTCGCCTTTTCCACCAGCTCCGCTGCCACAGCAGCCTCGCTTTTTTCCTCCTCCAGGGCGGCCAGCGCCACCCGGCGCCGGTATTCCTCCCGGGAACTCTCGTCCATGCGCGGATAGGTTCCGTCCGGATCCTCCCGCAGAATCCGCTCCACAATGCTGTATCGCTCAGTGAGATCCCCGAAATCCATTTCCGCCGTGCGGCGCAGCCCCTCCACCGCCGCTTCCATCAGCCGCTGTGCGGTTTCGGGATCAGCCGCCGTTTCCCGGCAGGCCCGGGCGGCCGTGGCCACCAGCGCCGCCTTGAGGCAGAGCGGCAGTTGGGACAGCTCGAAAACGGTCAGCGGCCGCACCTTGTCAGCGGCCGCCACCGCTCCGTCGATTTCCGCTTCATCCGGTGCGCCCTGCTGCTCTATCAGATCCACGAACAGCCTGAAAAGCGCCGGACGCCGGTTCACCGCCGGCTGCCGGTCGGCAAAGCGCAGATCCCGCAGCAGCGCCTCCCCTTCCCGATTCAGGAGATGGTAGTTGTCTCCCAGCCACTCGTCAAAGGGGCTTTTGCCCCGCCGCACCGCCTGCTCGTATGCCCGCCGAATCAGGCGCAGAGAGCGTCGCAGCTCTCTGCGCAGGGGCCGCAGGCTGTCTGCGGCAAAGGACTCGCCTATATAGCTGCGCGCCAAATTCTTATATAACGACGCGGCTTCCTGCTTGCGTCCCTCTTCCATCTTCATTCATCCACACTCCCGCTGTCCCTCCGGACGGTCTGATTCGCCGCCCTATCCCGGTTATTTTCCCCGGTTCTGCCAGAAAAATACAGATCGGATGCGGTGCATATTTATAACCTTTCCCTTTCCTTTCCCTCTCCTAAGCTTCGCCTGAAAATATTCATAATCTCTTCATTTTTATCTTGACAGAGAGGAAGGATCGGATATACAATAAACTTTGGGTATATTTCCGAACCGGTCGGTGCCGGCAGAGAATTATACGCATCACAGTTTTTTCTCCGGATGGACATGTTCACGGCTTGCAAGTCGTGTTTTTGCGCCGGCGAGGCGCTTTTGTCAGAAGGAAGAGCCCGGCCCGAGGCGCCGGGATGCGGCCATCCCGGTGCTGCCGGCGAAAGAGTTCCTGTTCGGCCGGATGCCGGCCCCGAAAGGGACGAACCTCTCTCCACGGAGGGAAAACTGTATAATAACACTGGAAAATAAATAAAAAAACAGGAGGTGTATCCTTTCCGTGCCGGAACATATGTTGCCCATTCTGTTATGCGTTGCCGGTCTGGTCGTCGGCGCTCTCGTCGCCGGGATCATTGCTTTCAAGGCCGGCGTCTCCCATAGAAAGAAGACGGCGGAAGCCGCTATCGGTTCAGCCGAGGCGGAAGCCGAACGAATCGTGAGCGATGCCAAAAACGCGGCAGAATCCAAAAAGAAAGAGATGCTTTTAGAGGCGAAGGACGAAATCCATCGCCTGCGCAACGAGTCGGAGAGAGAGCTCAAGGAGCGCCGCAACGACGTGCAGCGTCAGGAACGGCGGATCCAGCAGAAGGAAGAAACCCTGGACCGCAAGATTGAGAACTATGAGAAAAAAGAAGAGACGCTCTCTAAAAAGCAGCGGGATATCGAGGACCGTCTCAACGATGTAGAAAACCTGAAGAAGGGCCAGTTCGAGATGCTGGAGCGCATCTCCGGCTTCACCGCCGAACAGGCCAAGGAATATCTGCTCAACAATCTGGCTGAGGAGCTGACCCACGAAAAGGCCCTGAAGATCAACGAGTATGAGGCGCAGCTTAAGGATGAGGCCGATCAGCGGGCCCGCAATCTGATCTCCCACGCCATCCAGCGGGTGGCCGCGGACCAGGTGACGGAAACCACCGTGTCGGTCGTCCCGCTGCCCAACGATGAAATGAAGGGCCGCATCATCGGCCGGGAGGGCCGCAACATCCGCGCCATCGAGACCCTCACCGGCGTGGACCTGATTATCGACGACACGCCGGAGGCCATCACCCTCTCCGGATTTGATCCGGTTCGCCGGGAAATCGCCCGCATCGCCCTGGAACGCCTGATTTCCGACGGGCGCATTCATCCCGCCCGCATCGAGGAAATGGTGGAAAAAGCCCGCCGCGAGGTGGAAGCCAACATCAAGGCGGAGGGCGAACGCGCGGTGCTGGAAACCGGCCTCCACGGCATCAATCCGGAGGTTATGCGACTGCTGGGACGGCTCCACTACCGCACCAGCTACGGCCAGAACGTGCTCAACCACTCCATGGAGGTGGCCTTCCTTTCCGGCATTATGGCCAGCGAGCTGGGAATCGATCCCGTTATCGCCCGCCGCGCCGGCCTGCTGCATGACATCGGCAAGGCCATCGACCACGAAGTGGAAGGCTCCCATGTCGAAATCGGCGTGGACATCGCCCGCAAGTATAAGGAAAGCGAAGCCGTCGTCCATGCGATCCAGGCCCATCACGGGGATGTGGAAGCTTCCACGGTGGTGGCCTGCCTGGTCCAGGCGGCTGACGCTATCTCCGCGGCGCGCCCCGGCGCCCGGCGTGAGAACCTGGAAAACTACATCAAGCGGCTGGAAAAGCTGGAGGAGCTGGCCAACGAGTTCGACGGCGTGGAGCGTTCCTTTGCCATCCAGGCCGGCCGGGAAATCCGGATTATTGTCAGGCCCGAAGTGGTCAACGACGATCAGATGACCCTTCTGGCCCGGGATATCGCCAAGAAGATCGAGGCGAACCTAGATTATCCCGGTCAGATCAAGGTGCATCTCATCCGGGAAAACCGCGCCATCGATTACGCCAAATAAAAACGACGGAAAGGGCGCCGCACCAACGTGTTTGGTGCGGCGCCCTTTGGACAGATGACCGGATGTTCACGCTTTTTCAGCGTCAGACCAGACTGGGAAAGCGGCGAACCCGGCTGGGAAAGGCAGGACAGACATGAGAATCCTCTGCATAGGCGACGTGGTAGGAAGCGCGGGCTGCCGCCATCTACGCCAAGTTCTCCCCGGCATCAAGCGGCTGTACGGTGTGGACGTGTGCATCGTCAATGGGGAAAACGCCGCCGATGGCAACGGCATAACGCCCGCGGCAGCCGATCATATTCTGGACAGCGGCGCCGACGTAATCACCGCCGGCAATCACGTCTTCCGCCGCCGGGAATTTTACGACCGGCTGGAGCAGGACGGCGCGCTGCTGCGTCCCGCCAACTTCCCGGCCTCCGCTCCCGGCAGGGGCATCTGCACGGTGGATCGGGGCCGGTATCAGGTGACGGTAATCAACCTGATGGGCGTGGTGTACATGGAACCTCTCGCCTGCCCCTTTGAAACCCTGGATGCGCTGCTGGAACAGGCGGGCAGGCCGAAATACTGTATCGTAGACTTCCACGCCGAGGCCACGGCGGAGAAAAAGGCGCTGGCCTTTTACGCCGACGGCCGTATCTCCGCCCTGTTCGGCACCCACACCCACGTGCAGACCGCCGATGAACAGATTCTCCCCGGCGGCACCGGCTTCATCAGCGATGCGGGCATGACCGGGCCCATCCAGTCGGTGCTGGGGATCCGACCGGAACAGGCGGTGGCGAAAATGCGCCAGAAACTGCCGGTGCGCTTCTCCACCGCCGAGGGCGCCTGCATGATGAACGGCGTCCTCTTCACGCTGGATGACGCCACCGGCCGCGCCACCGCCGTCGAACGGCTGAACGTCACCTGAGCGTTTCCCTTCGCCCTTTATTTTGGTCGTCAAAGTAAATATTTACAATTTATTCAAGCGTTGCCCTCCTTCCGCCCTGCCTCTTCCCTTGATATTTTCTGCAAATAGCGGTATACTATATGGGATTCGTCTTAGGATGGGGGGATGGCTGCTTGAAACGATTGGGCGCGGCGCTGTGCGCCGCCGCGGTAACGCTGCTGTCCTTGTCCGGCTGCAGCACCCTTCCCAAAGGGGCGGGCCAATCCTCCGCTCCTCCGGCTTCCAAGCCGGAGAATCCCGTCTCCCGGCCGGAAGAGCCGCTGGATTTGACTCTTTGTTATAGCAGCGAGGATTCCCTCAATCCCTATAAGGCGAAAACACAGGTCAACGTCCAGCTCGCCTCCCTGCTTTACGACAGCCTGACGGTGCTGGACGAGCAGTGGCAGCCTCAGCTCTCGCTGGCTGCCTCCGTCAGCAGGGAAGATCCGCTGCGATATCGGGTCACCCTGCGGGAAAACGCCGCTTTTTCCGACGGCTCGGCCGTTACCGCGGCGGATGTGGCCGCCTCCTTTCAACAGGCCAAGGCGTCCCAAACCTACCGCTCCCTGCTGCTCAATCTGCTTTCCTGCACGGTGGAGGCAGGCGCGGCGGTTTTCACCATGGCGGCGCCTGATCCCCAGTTTTCCGCCTGTCTGACCTTTCCCATCCTCAAACAGGGGACGGACGACGCGCCGGTGGGCGGCGGACGGTATGTGCTGGAGGAGGGAGAGCGTCCCCGGCTGGTCTGGAACAGCCGTTATGAGGGGGAGCCTTCCACCGACACGATTTATCTGCGCTACCTCTCCGACCGGGATTCCATGATCCGGGGACTGGAAACCGGTGTGGTGAGCTACTATTTCGACGATCTTTCCAATGGGGAGATTCCCCGGATCTCCAGCGCCAGCGCCAATATTCCGCTTCCCAACCTGGTTTTCCTGGGTTTCAACAGCGAGAGGGAGGCCGTATCCGATCCCGCCGTCCGCCGGGCCGTCGATGCGGCCGTCAGCCGCGCGGCAATAGCGGATTCCTCCTTCGCCGGCCGGGCCGTGGCGGCGCAGTCGCCCTTCCCCTCCGCCTGGGAACCCGCTGTCGAAATAAAGGGATTTGAGACGGTCGAAAATATCCAGGCGGCGGTTGCACAATTGGAGCAGGCAGGTTATAATACAAAAGGCGCCGCCGGACAGGGGGAACCCCTCTCTCTCACGCTGCTTTGCAGCGATTCCAACAGCTTCCGCTTGGCGGCCGCCAAGCAGCTCGAGGAGCAGCTGGAGAAAACCGGAATCGCCGTAACGGTGGAAAGCATGAGCTTCTCCGATTTGGAAAAGCGGCTGGACAAGGGCGATTTCGATCTGTATATCGGCGAGATCCGGCTGTCGGCCAACATGAGCCTGTCCCCCCTGCTGACGGAGGGAGGCGCGGCCGCCTACGGGATCGATCAGGCGGGCGCGGCCGCCCAGGCTTACGCGGCCTATCTGGCTGGGGAGAAAACGCTGGCGGACTTCTGTGCTGCCTTTGTGCAGGATCCCCCCTTCCTCCCCCTATGTTGGCGGCAGGGCATCGCCGCCTACGACCGCAATATGAGCGGTGTGACGCCCACGGCCTTTGACGTTTATCACGGCATCGAGGGCTGGACGCTCCCATCGTTATCATAATTCCCCGCCGTGCCGGGAATCCAAGAAAGGTGTGTGCTATGCTATGATACGCATTGAAAATCATCTGGGCACAATAGAAATCTCCCAGGAGTATTTCGCCTATTTGATCGGCAATGCCGCTTCCTCCTGCTACGGCGTGGCCGGCATGGTGAAAAGCGGCACCAAACAGGGCATCCGTTCCGTCTTTACCAAACGCTCCTATGCCGACGACGGGATCCGGGTACGCAGCGAAGGCGATAAGCTGATCGTGGATCTGCATATCTCCGTGATTTACGGGATGAACATATCCGCCATCGCCAAGAGCATTGTCAACAAGGTCCGGTACACGGTGGAGGAAGCCACCGGCCTGGATGTGAAAAAGGTCAATGTTTTCGTCGATGGGATGAAATCCGAATAACCGGTGCGCCGGCCGGACGGCGGCACGCCGGAGGCCCGCTCACCCGCAAGGGAGTGCTTGAAAGTGATACAGGGTAAAATTCTGCGGGATGCCATCATCTCCGCTTCCAATTGTCTCGCAAAAGAAAAACAGGCGGTGGATGAGCTGAACATCTTCCCGGTTCCCGACGGGGACACGGGCACCAATATGTCCATGACGCTGTCCGCCGCCGCCCGGGAGCTCTCCAGGCTGGAGAATCCCACCGTCAGCGAGGCTGCGGATGTTGCCTCCGCCGCGCTGCTCCGGGGGGCCCGGGGCAATTCCGGCGTTATCCTTTCCCTGCTGTTCCGGGGCTTTTCCAAGGGCCTCAAAGGCAAAACCGAGGCGGACGGTGCCGCGCTGGCCGAGGCGCTGGCCTTGGGCGTGGAGGCGGCTTACAAGGCCGTGATGAAGCCCACGGAAGGCACCATTCTCACCGTCGCCCGGGAAGCGGCGGAAAAGGGCCGGGCGGTCGCCATGCAGGATCCCTCGGTGAAGGCCGTTTGGCCCGCCATCTGCGAAGAAGCGGAGGCCTCTCTGCAGCGCACCCCCGACCTCCTGCCGGTGCTGAAAAAGGCCGGCGTGGTAGACGCGGGAGGCCAAGGTTTTTGCATCGTGATCCGCGCCATGCAGCATGTAATGGAGGGCGGCGCCATCGTGGAAGGGGACGCCGCTGCAGCCGGGACCAAAACCCGTTCGGTCAGCGCCGCGGGCAGCTTTGAAACCGACATCACCTTTACATACTGCACCGAGTTCATCGTTGCACGTGATAAAGGGAATGATCGGGACCCGCTACGGCTCCGGGCGTATCTGGAATCCATCGGTGACTGCGTGGTGGTGGTGGACGACGAGGATATCATCAAGGTCCACGTCCACACCAACGACCCCGGCAAGGCCTTGTCCGAGGGCGTGAAATACGGCCAGTTTGAAACCGTGAAGGTGGAGAACATGCGTATTCAGCACGCCAACGCCGGCTGGGTGGAGGAAAACGCCGATGAGAGCCAGCCCTCCGCCCCCGTCCGCGCGGAGCCGGAGGAGGAGTACGGCTTTGTGGCCGTGGCGGCCGGTGATGGCCTGCAGGCCTTGTTCAACGATTTAGGCTGCAGCCAGGTGGTTTCCGGCGGCCAGACCATGAATCCTTCCACCGACGATATTCTCAGCGCCATAGAAGCCACCCCCGCCAAGGTGGTCTATGTTCTGCCCAACAACAAGAACATCATCCTGGCCGCCGAGCAGGCCGTGCCGCTGGCCGACCGGAAGGTGCATGTGCTCCCCACCCGGACCATCCCCCAAGGGATTTCCGCCATGCTGAATTTCGACGCCGACCTGAGCGTGGAGGATAACC
>CAKTTT010000114.1 GCA_934615635.1 uncultured Eubacteriales bacterium
GCCGTACACCTTCCCCTCCAGCTCTGGGAACTTCCCGGCGCATTTGCCGATACAGCCAGTGGAATAGTCCTTGGATTTCACCCTGCCCTTGAGCTCCGCGACATCAAAGCCCGAACATCTTTTGCACACCTTTACCTTTTTGGGTTCCACCATTTACTCCGCCTCCTCTTTTTCGGATAGAACATTCGTTCTCAATCACTATACGATAAATTCATCGACTTTGTCAATATATTTTTGTAAAATACTCAAAATCGTAATATAGAACATTTGTTTGACAAATGTCCTGCGTTGTGTTACCATATGTATAGAGGAGGGATTTTATGGCCGCCATACACCTTCAAACGCTTCCGGATAGAGAAGAGCAGCTCCATCTGATGCAGGAGGACGCCCGTTACGACGTGGCGGACGATGGGGATAAGGACCATACCTGCATCCCCGACCCCTCCGTTTTCACCGATATCGCCTCCCGGCCGGCACCGCCCAAAATACCGAAGGTATTCGTTTCCAACGACTGCACCTTCAACTGCGCCTATTGCGGCTGCCGCTGCAGCAACGAGAGGCGCCACCGCTACAGCCACGAGCCCCGTGAGATGGCGGAAATGGCCGTGAGCGAAGCGGTCAAAAACGGACACGGCATCTTTGTCACCTCCGCTATCTGCCGCAATGCGGATTATACCGAAGAACGGATTGTCGCGACCCTGCAATATATGCGGGAGGAGCTGCATTATCCCGGCTTCATCCACGCCAAGGTCATGCCGGGAACCGATCCCGCCCTCATTGAACAGGCGGGCCGTTACGCCAACCGGCTGAGCGTCAATATCGAGGTGGCCCGCGCTTCCGGCTATGAACGGATCGCCAAGCAGAAAAACCGGGACAACATCCTCACGCCCATGCGGCAGATCAGCGCCCTGATCCGCGGCAAAAAGGCGGAGGCCGGGCGAAACCGTTCCCCCTTCGCCACCTCCCAGACCACCCAGCTCATGCCGGGAAGTACCCAAGAGGACGACCGCACGATTCTGACTTTATCCGAGGCTCTGTACCGCACCTACCGGCTCAGCCGGGTCTATTATTCCCCCTTTCAGTATCGTCATCCCGCCAAGGGATACGATCTGGATCCTGTGTCCACCCCTTCCTGGCGCACCCGCCGCCTGTATCAGGCGGACCGGCTGCTGCAGCTTTACGGCTTCACACCGGAGGAGATCGTCCCCGCCTCCGCGCCGCTGCTGGAGGAAGAGCTGGACCCCAAGCTGTCCTGGGCCATGCGGAACATCCACCTTTTTCCCGTTGAGGTGAACAGCGCGGACTATGATACCCTTCTCCGCATTCCAGGCATCGGTATTGTCTACGCCAAAAAGATCCTGCGCGCCCGCCGCTATTGTACCATAACCCACGACGTCTTGCGCAAAATCGGCGTATCTCTCAAGCGCAGCGTGTATTTTATCACCTGCAACGGAAAATATGAGGGCGGCGCCGCCACCGATCGGCCAGACAGCCTCCGGCGGCTGCTGGCCACCCCTTCCACGCCAGTGTACGAGCAGTTGTCCTTTTGACCTATATGCAGCGCGCGTATATTCCGCCTCTGGCCTGATTCATTACGGAATTGTTATCCTTTTGTAACCAAAACGGGAGGAACTTTTTCTCACAACCTGTTATACTGATGAGGAAAAGCGGACGGGCTGCCTGGTCCAAAGCTTTTCAACGGATTTGTTTCCCTGACAAGTCCCCAAAAGGCGCGGAGGGCAAAGCTCTCCGCGCCTTTTGTCTATCGGGGGAACCCTATACGGCTTATAGCCGCCTTTATCCTCAAATCATTTATAAACGGCTGTTTCCCTCTGATTCCCCCTGTTTCCCTTTATGCCGCGATGTCGACAACGGCTGCGGAAATCCCGCTGGAATCGGAAACCTCCTCCCTTCTCCGCCGCTGGACGCCGCCGACTCATCTTCCTGACAAAAACGGAAAAAGGGGGGGAGAAAGGGGAGGGAAAGAGGGGAGAACGGCCTTGAAGGAAGAATAGATTCCCCTCCCGCGCATGGCCCCGCCTTCTCCTGCATAAACTAGGGGCGAAAGCAGATGATAGGAGGCGACGCCGATGCAGGTTTTGCTGATCCTCAATCCCGCGGCGGGAAAGAAGAAGGCCCGGACCGGGCTGTGCGATATTGTGGAAGGCTTCTGCCGCGCAGATTGCCAGGTTACCGTCTTCACCACTTTAAGGGCCGGTCACGCAGCCCGGCTGGCGGCGGAATACGCGCCCTCTCATGATCTGATCGTTTGCTGCGGCGGAGACGGCACCCTGAACGAAGTGGTGGCGGGACTGCTTGCCTCCGGCTGCCCAAAGCCGCTGGGGTATATCCCCGCAGGCACCACCAACGATTTCGCCGCCAGCCTGCGGCTTCCCCGCAATATGGCCAAAGCGACGGAAGCCATTTTGAAGGGCGCTCCCCATCAACTGGACGCCGGAATATTTAACGACCATTATTTTGTTTATATCGCCTCCTTCGGCGCTTTCACCGAAGCATCCTATGCCGCACCCCAGAACGCCAAAAATGCTTTCGGGCATTTGGCCTATGTGTTGGAGGGGCTGAAGGATCTCACCGCCATTCGTCCTTTTCCCATGACGGTGGAGGCTGACGGGAGGCGCTACGAAGGGCCCTTCCTGTTCGGCTCTGTCAGCAACACCACCTCTATCGGTGGCATGGTGAAGCTGCCTCCCGCTCTGGTGGAAATGGGAGACGGCCGTCTGGAGGTGCTGCTGATCCGTCCGCCTCAAAACGCCGGCGAATTGACCCGCATCCTGCAGTGCCTGCAGAAGCAGGCCTATGACGGCGAGCTGGTCAACCTTTTTCAGACCGCCTCCCTGGATGTGCAATGTCCCGAGCCCTTTTCCTGGTCGCTGGACGGCGAACGGGCGGAGGGTGGGAAGCAGCTCCATATACGCTGTCTCCCCCACGCCGTCACGCTGATAAAGTAGAGAACGCCGGGCGGAGCCTTTCCTGGATGAACGGATTTGTCCCGCTCACTGGGAAAAATGTGACTCCCTCTCCCTGGCACGGAGATTTCAAAAAAACTCCCGCAGGAGAGCCGGCCGACACGGAAGGGACCTTCATCTCCTTCTACAGCCCCATTTCTCCCTCACCGGTGTGCGCGGCATTTCATTCACCGCTGTATCCGCCTGCATTTCCGGCGGAGAGAGGCTTTGCCGGTATCTCCAGGCGGCGCCAAACAGGCGGAAGCCCTAAACGTATACATCCGGAAACCTCTAAGCCGCATGGGAGCCATGCGCCATTTTCACCGGCGGCGCCCGATGCTGCGGAGCCGCGAGGCATTCCCCGCGGCTCCGATAATTTTCTCTCACTCTTTTTGCTATTCCTTCTTCTACGCAGTCTTAGTCGTTGATTTCCTGATCCCATTTCAGCACTTCGCCGGTATAGGCGTCGATTTCGAACTCCACTTCAGTGGTATTCGTCTCGATTTCCCCCTCGTAGATCATACGGCCGTCGTCCTCGTCCAGCTCCAGCTCGGTGATTCTCCCACCGGGCAGGCGGCCCTGGGCGATCTCCTTCGCCCGGTCCACGCCGATCATCTGGTTGGAGGGAGCCGTGGGCGCGGGCGTGTCATCCCCGTCTCGGGGCTCCTCTTTCCATTTCAGCACCTCGCCGGTATAAGCGTCGATCTTAAATTCCGCCTCCACCGCGTTTGTCTCGATCTCGCCCTCATATACCCATCTGCCCTTTTCCTTTTCCAGTTCCAGCTCGGTGATTTTCCCGCCGGACAGGCGACCCTGAGCGATCTCCTTCGCTCGATCCAGACCGATGGGCGCTTGGTTGGGCGTGGTGGGGGCGCTTTCCTGCCGCTTGGCTTCCTGCTTCCATTTCAGCACCTCGCCCGTGTAGGCGTCGATCTCGAAATCCGCCTCCAGCTCCGCGGTTTCAATTTCACCCTCGTAGATCCAGCGTCCGTCCTCCTTATCCAGCTCCAGCTCGGTGACCTTGCCGCCGGGCAGGCGGCCCTGGGCGATTTCTTTCGCCCGGTCCAGCCCAATCACCGCCGTGGTGGGCGTGGTCACAGTCCCCTGCTGACCGTTATTCTTGTCGTCGTCCTCATCCAGCTCCTGGTCCCATTTCAAAACATCGCCGGTGAGAGCGTCGATATCGAAATCATGCTCCACCCCGTTAAGCAGAACCTCCACCTCGTAAACGATCCGTCCGTCCTCCATGTCGTATTCGGCCTTGACCACCCGGCCTCCGGGCACCTTGGCCAGCGCGATTTCCCGCGCCTTTTCCTCGCCGATATACTTTTTATCGCTGACCTGCCCGGAAGAGGCCACGCCGACGGCCTCCGGTTCCTTGGACAGCAGAATCAGGGACAGATCATTGATCGGCAGGCCCGCCAGCGCCTGGGCGGTCAGGGTGGGATCCTTTGCCAGGATTTTCGTAATGATCTTCGCCTTGCCCACGGAGATGGCGTATTGCTCCGCCATCTGCTGCAGCGTCTGGTCCATGTCCAGGGTCTGACTCAGCACCGCCGCCTCAATGGCGCTTTGCTCCAACGCCTGGGTGATATCCGCCGTGATCTCCTCCTGCAGCTTCTGTCCCCGGGCGGCGTTGGAATCCTCCACCGAAACCAGCACCGAGTTTTTAAGCTCGCTGATATAACCGCAGCGCACCATGGAACCGATCAGGGCGTTGATCGCCACATTCAGGTCCGTGCCTTTCAGATCCATTCCGTCCAGCAGCCCCTGGGCATCCGCGTTCAGGGCGGTCACGCCGGTTACCTTTTCCTTCCGGCCAATCCGCAGCTCCACGCTGGGATTGACGTCGATGGTGGCGATGGATTCCACCCTGCCAAGCAGGGCATAGCCCAACAGGCTGCCCGCCACCAGCACCAGAGCGGCGGCGGTGGCCATAACCGCCCACACCAGGGGGCGGCGCATTTTTTTCTCCTTTACGGGGTTTTCCATCAATCGTATCCTCCTTTGATCCTCCACCGCGGCGAGGATAGAGGGCAGGACATCCGGCGCCTCCCGCTGGACGGCCCGGCGCAAGCTTTCTTCCAATTCTCTCTTTTTCATCTTTCTGTTCACCTTGCCGTCTCTCCTTCCATAAGCGCTTTTTGCAGCTTGCTCAACGCCCGGTGGTATCGGGACAGTACCGTGGACAGCGGCAGCCCCATCAAAGCGGCCGTTTCCCGGTGCTTAAGCCCTGCCACGGCGTGGAGCATCACCACCTGCCGTTCCTCATCTCCCAGCACCCGCATGGCGCACTCCAGTACCAAACGGTCCTCCGCCCGGCCCGCCTCGTTTCCGGCCGCGGGCAGCGTCTCCGTCTCCTCTTCTCCGGCGGCCGGAAACCGCCGTTCCTCCCGCAGGCGCATAAGGCCCAGGTTCCGGGCCACGGCCAGGATGAAGCCTCTGGGCTTTCCCTGTGGGCGATAACTCCCCGCGCTGGAAACAAGCTGCAAATACGTATCCTGCATAAGCTCCTCCGCATCGTGTGGATTTTTTACAATGGATAGGAGGCATCCATATACAGCGCGGGAGGTCAGCCGATAAAGCGTTTCCAGCGCTTCCCGGTCGCCCTGTCCCACCCGGACAAGAAGAGCGTCCTCCTCTGTCCGGGTCTGCCGCGCCTGGTTTTCATTCTGAATGGTCGACAACACACAAAAGAAAAGCATGGATGTTCTCCTCTCATCCTGTTAATGCGGGGGAAGTCGTTTTTATCGCATGGAAAAGAAAATTTTTTCACTGTTATCATACCACAGAAAGAAGCTTCCATAAAGAGGAAACCGCAAGACCGCATACGGCGTGCCTGTTGTGCCAAGTATGGCCGCAAAGGTGTTGCTTCCGGGCGCATAGTATGGTACCCTATCATATAAAGTTAATTCATAATCGCAGGGAGGGATGGACGATGGCAAGCAACCAGGACAAAATATTTGAAAAATACAGCGCCAGAAGTGAAGACGGTAGAGAAAAACAGTCCCGCAACGACGGCCTGGAATATTACTATACGAAAAAGCATTTGGAGGGGTTTATCACAAAAGAGGATCGTATCCTGGAAATTGGCTGCGCCACAGGACATTATGGATTTTACTATGCCGATAAATGCAAGGCGTATGTAGGGATCGATCTTTACCCTCCTCATATAGAGCTGTTCAGCCGAAGAATCCAAGAAGGAAATTTTCTCCATTTATCCTGCCGGACGGGCGACGCCGTTAATCTGAACGGGTTCCCCGACGGCAGCTTCGATGTGGTTTTATCCTTGGGCCCAATGTATCATCTGCCCCCAGAGGAAAGGGAATTGGCGTTTTCGGAAGCGGCACGGGTCTGCAAGGTCGAGGGAACTCTGGCCTTTGCCTATATCGTACAGCTTGGGACGTATGCAGGCGCGTGTGTGTACGACGATCGCTATCCGAATCCCCAAGCCGACGAATATGTCTTTTCCAGAGGCACGGACGACGTGCGGCCGGGTCTTTTTTATTTCTCCATGCCTGAAGAAATGGAGGAAGCGGCCGCCCGCTATGGACTAAAAAAGGTCAAAAACCTTGGCACGAACTTTATGTTTGCCATGAAACTCGTTAATGAAATGACGGACGAGCGGTTTGCGCGTATGCAGACCCTTTACGACCGAATGACAAGCTGCGAAAGCTGTACGGGGCTGGCGGGTCACGCCCTGTTTATATGCACCAAACAAGCGGCCTTCCTCCCATGCGGGGCAGCAGAGTAGATGGAACCAAAAGCGGCCCGTGGGCTTGAAAGCTTCCAGCAGGCGCTGCGTACACAAAAGCGGCGTGCAGTCAACATCGACTGCACGCCGTTTTTCCATTTTATCGCGAAGCCCGCGCCCAGATCCGGCGACAGATCGGCCGGCGCCGGCTACCGCAGCGCCAACGCCAGCAGGGCGCCGGCTACCGCCCCGGCGGCGCCCCCTCCCAAGCCCGCCCAGAGGGTGCGCCAGAACCGCCGGCGGCGGTTGAGCCGCAACCCTGCGAAGGCTCCCGCCGACCGCACCAGCCGTCCGGCCTCGTCGTGGAGCATGGCGGTGTCCGCATCCGCGCAATTGGCCCGCACGATCAGCAGCGCCCGCTCGAAATAAGCGCTGCCGGTGTCGCTGACTTCAATGATCTGGCGGTTAACGCCCTTTATCATACTGCGCTTCCTCCCTTGACCTGTGTATCATCTTACCATAAAAAGTATGGATCGGTTTCCCTGCTCTATACGATGAAACATAATCTTTTTCCCGCCGGCATTCGGATAGGCAAGGTTTGTTAACTCTTTGTAAAATTCCCTTTAGCGCCTGTTTCAGGCAAGGACTGTGGAAAACTCTGTTGAAAGTGTGGATAAACCGCTATTTTTCTGCTTTTTTGTCCCGGTGGAAAATGTGAAAGCTCCATTCCGGCCGCATTTATGGGAAAATTTGGCGGATACAGAGGGTTGAATTCCCTTTACGCCGGCGAATTAAAAAAGTGGAATCCGTCCACATTCGGCATAATCCGTCTTTTCCCCCGGCTATAATTTGAGATAGGACAACGGGCGGAAGGGGGGCTGGTGAGGATGCCTGTCATATACATAGACGTGCTGCTGGCGCTGAATCTCTTTATCGATTTTCTGCTGTTGAGCGTCACCGCCCGGATCCGGAGACGGCCTCACCGGCGGTGGCGGACGG
>CAKTTT010000115.1 GCA_934615635.1 uncultured Eubacteriales bacterium
GAACCGGTGCGTTCCTCCGCTCCGGCGGCGGACAGCTCCAGCCGCAGGCAGTCCAGTACCGCCGCCGCCTGCTCGCAGCGGGGATAAACCCGCCCGCCGGGATGGACGGCGCATTCCAGGCCGAGGGAGGCGAAATACGCGCACACCTCGGCGGGGGGGAAGCGTTCCAGCACCGTTGCGATAAAAACGGGATCCGCCCCATGATAGCGGTCCGGCGCGGCGTTCATGTTGGTGATGTTGCAGGTGCCGTTTCCCGTTGCCAGCAGCTTGCGCCCCACCCGGGACTGCTTTTCCAGCACCAGGGTGCGCAGCCCGGCCCGGGCCGCCAGCGCCCCGGCCATCAGGCCCGCAGCGCCGCCTCCCACCACCGCCAGATCCCAGGTTTCTCCCATTGATTCCGCCGTCCTTCCTCGGTTATTCCGGATAGACCAGCTCCGTGCGGGCGCATACCTCGCCGATTTTTTCCCTCAGGGCGAGGAAATCCTCAAACCACTCCGGTTTTTTGGCGGGGACCCGCAGCACGGCGGCGGGGTGAAGGGTGCCCATCATCCACACGCCGTTTTTTTCTATAAACTGCCCGTGCTCCCGGGTGACCTTGAATTCCGGCGAGATCAGCCGGCAGGCGGCCACCCGCCCCAGGCAAACAATGATTTTCGGTTTGATGAGGGCCGTCTGCCGCCGCAGCCAGCCGATGCAGGCCTCCTGCTCCTCCGGCAGCGGATCCCGGTTTTGAGGCGGACGGCATTTCACGATGTTGGCGATATAGACGTTCTTCTCTCGGGAAAGCCCCACCGCCGCCAGCATCTTGTCCAGTAGCTGGCCGCCCCGGCCTACGAAGGGCTCGCCCTGCAAATCCTCGTTGGCGCCTGGTCCTTCGCCGATGAGCATGATCTCCGCGTCGGTGCTGCCCACGCCGAAGACCACATGGGTGCGGGTGGAGGCCAGGCCGCAGCGCCGGCAGTCCAGGCATTCCTCCCGCAGTGCTTTCCAATCCATTTCGGACATCCTCTTTCCCCATTCCTATGTTTTATCGTTGATCCGCCTTCCCAAGCCCAGCCGCAGGCTTTGCTCTGCTTGTCCCGGCGGATAGCACCCAACGGAAGAAGCGCGGCGCCGCCAAAGCGGCGAGAGGGGCTTGGCCCCGAGAGCGGTTCTTCCAGAGCAAAGCCGCAGGCTTTGCTCCAGTATACCATATTCCCCCTTGAAAAAACAATCCGTCCGCGGTACAATAAGTGGTGACAAGAAAGGATGTGCTGTCATCAATGGATAACAAAGTTTTGGTCGAAACCTCCGCCCGCCACGTACATTTGTCCCAGCAGGATCTGGAGACGCTGTTCGGCGAGGGCTATCAGCTCACGAATAAAAAGGATCTCTCCCAGCCGGGCCAATTCGCCTGCACCGAGCGGGTGGATGTGGTGGGCGCCAAGAAGACGCTGGCAGGCGTCACCATCCTGGGCCCGGTCCGGGGCAAAAGCCAGGTGGAGCTGTCCCTGACCGACGCCCGCTCCATCGGCGTGGACGCTCCCATCCGGGAATCGGGCGATATCGCCGGCTCCGGCGCCTGCCGTCTGGTGGGCCCCAAGGGCGAGGTGGCGCTGGAGGAAGGCGTCATCGCCGCCAAGCGCCATATCCATATGACCCCTGCGGACGCGGAAGCCTTCGGGGTGAAGGACAAGGATGTGGTGAGCGTGCGGGTTGAATCCGCCGGCCGTTCCCTAGTGTTCGGGGACACGGTGGTTCGCGTCAGCCCGAAATTTGCCCTGGCGATGCACATCGATACCGACGAGTCCAACGCCGGCGCGGTGGCCCCCGGCACGATGGGCGAGGTCATCAAATAAGGGATGGTTCACCCGGGCGGTGCCGCAGATAGCGGCGCCGTTTTATTATCTCTTGCGCTTCCCGACAAAAAAGGTGTGCCGGATATGGTCCGATATGCTATACTGAGAATAGCATCGGTTGACAGGGGGCAACACGGTTTTTCAGCATAAAAAGGGGGCGCTGGCAGCGTTGTCTTCGTTGCCGGGCGGTAGCCCGACGGCCTCGTTTGCCTTGCCATCTCCTCTTTTTCAATGCCGAAAAACTCCGAAGGACCTGCCGCCGGAGTAAAAAAGCGGACGGCAAGGCAGCAGGCTGTGGGGGGCTGTCGTCCGCCAAAGCCGAGAACGCCGCAGGCCGCTCTTTTGACCGACGGCAGGCGGGTTTGCTTTTGTCCACCGATGCGAAGGATTTTATATGGAAGGCAGGCGCTTTTATGAACAAATTCATCGAAATCGATCCTCAGGAGCTGACCGACAATGTTTTCAAGCTGATCGGCCGGGACTGGATGCTCATCACCGCGGGCGACGAGCGCCGCTGCAACACCATGACCGCCAGTTGGGGCGGGCTGGGCGTGCTGTGGAACGCCAATGTGGCCGTTTCTTTCGTGCGGCCCTCCCGATATACCTACGGATTCCTGGAAAAGGGGAAGTATTACACCCTTTCCTTTTTCGACAGCGGCTACCGCCGGGCGCTGCAGCTCTGCGGCAGCAAATCCGGCCGGGACACGGACAAAATCAAGGAAGCAGAGCTGACCCCCGTTTTCGACGCCCAGGCGCCCTATTTCGCGGAGGCTCGGCTGTCCCTGGTCTGCCGCAAGCTGTATTATCAGGATATGGATCCCGCCCATTTCTTGGATCCCACCCTGGAAAACCATTATAAGGGCGGGGACTACCACCGCATTTATGTGGGGGAAATCGTCAAGGCGCTGCAAAAAATCGACTGACGGGCAGACGTGATCAGCGGATCGAACGAGGTGCCGCCTATGGAACAAAAAACCTATGCCGTGCTGGTCACCGTCGACCGAGCGTATATTCCGCCGCTGCAGGTGATGCTCCGTTCTCTGCTCCGCGTCCATCCGGAGAATGCTTTCGACCTTTACCTCCTCCACTCCTCTCTGGAGAAGGCGGATCTGGATGCGATTGCCGCCGGACTTCCGGACGGGCGCTGCCGGCTCCTGCCCATCCAGGTGGGAGGGGAGCTTTTGGCGGATGCGCCGGTCACCGACCGGTATCCCAAGGAGATGTATTACCGGATCTTCGCCGCCCGGTATCTTCCCGGGGAGCTGGACCGGGTGCTGTATCTGGATCCCGATCTGGTGGTGATCAATCCCCTGCACGCCCTGTTTCAGATGGATCTGGAGGATTACTTCTTCGCCGCCGCTTCCCATGTACATGGGCCGATGCAGAAGCTCAACGAGCTGCGGCTGGATATGGAGGAGCCCGCCCCCTACATCAATACCGGCGTCATGCTGCTTCACCTGGCGGCGCTGCGACGGGAGCAGGATCTGGAAGAGGTTTTCGCCTACATCCGCCAATACAAAAAACGGCTGCTGCTGCCCGATCAGGATGTGATCAGCGGGCTGTACGCGCCGCGGATCCTGCCTCTCGATCCCTTCCGCTACAATATGACGGAGCGGTTGTTCCTTCTGCGCCCGGCTGCGCGCGGGTGGATGGATCTGGATTGGGTGCGCCGCCATTCCGCCATCATTCATTATTGCGGCCGGAACAAGCCGTGGAAAAAGAACTATCTGGGAAAGCTGGACGTTTTCTGGCATGAGGCGGAGGCTCTTTAGGGAGGCCGCCCTGGCCAGGGGAGAATTCCAAAGGAAAAAGAGCGTGGACGCTTAGGCGTAGGGCTGGTAAGAAAGCATGTATTAAGCGGTTGGGATATGGCGTTCCGACCGCTTATATGTTATCATTCAGCTAGCATCGGTTGATAAGAGCAAACGCGCCTGCCGCCGGGCAAAAGAGCGGCCGGCGGCGTTTTCGGCTTTGGCGGGCGCGGCGCCCGGCAACGAGGACAACGGTGCCAGCGATCCTTTTCTGCCGAAAAATCGTGTTGTCCCTTGTCAGCCGATGCTAAAGAACATTTAGATAACAGGGGGATACTGATGAGCACGGATACCGTCAAAAAATATTATGATGAAAATGCCGGTAAGGAATGGGAGCGTTTAGAAACGCACCCGTTTGAATTTATCTTTACGACATATATGATGGACAAATATATCCGCGGCGGAGACAGAATCCTCGATATCGGTGGCGGGCCGGGCCGGTATTCCATTTATTATGCGAAGAAAAACTGTGATGTAACACTCGTGGACTTATCCCCAGGCAACATCGCATTGGCAAAAGAGAAAGCGGCTGAGAGTCATGTGGATTTTAAGATGGCGGCCGGAAATTGCCTCGACCTTGATGCAATGGGGCTGGGCCTATACGATCATGTTTTTCTCATGGGCCCGCTATATCATCTTACGGATAAAGCAGATAGAAAAAGAGCGGTACAGCTTGCCTTAGAGCATCTGAAGCCGGGCGGGATATTCTATTGTTCCTTCATTCTGGATTTTGCCGGCCTCATTTATGATTTAAAGAATGGGCCGGGTTATTTGCCGGGGGATTTGGGCAACCAATCCACCGCCAAGCTGATTGATTCAATCGTCACCGGAACGGAATACACCGGCCCCGCCTTTACCTCCGCCTGCTTCTTTAATCAGCACCAGATTGAACCCTTCCTCCGTGAATTTGAACTTGAAAAATTGCACATTTTCGGGCAGGAAGGGATCCTTGCCTTAAACGAAAACCAGCTTAAAGGGTTTCCAAAAGATGAATACGACTTATGGATAGAAACGGCAAAAAGGTTTCTCGACCTTCCCGAGTTCCTTGCCTTTTCTGAACACGCCATGTATATCGGACGCAAAATGAACAACAGGTAAGATGACGGGCGTCGTATTCACGGGGATATCTTTGCAGGCCCAGATCGACGGTAGCCGATGGGCCGCAGGCTTTTGGACAGAAAAACCGGTTACAGCCTTTAAAGGCTGTAACCGGTTTTAACGCTTCCATTATGGCGCTGCCTGTCAGGCATCCGCGGCCCTTTTCCACAGCCGCCGTCCCGGCGGCTCTTATGCATCCTTGAATTCCAAAATATCCCCCGGCTGGCAGTCCAGCACCCGGCAGATGGCGTCCAGCGTGGTGGTGCGGATGGCCCGGGCACGATTGTCCCGGAGAATGGTCAGGTTGCGCAGGCTGACCCCCGATTTATCCGACAGCTCGGTCAGCCCGATGCGCCGCCGCTCCATCATCGCATCCAGATTCACCCGTATGGCCATGCGGCCTCTCCGCCTTTCCTGACGACTAAATCGTCATGTCGTTTTCTTCTTTATAGCGCACGGCCTGCAGGAACAGCTCCGCAAACACGAAGAGGATGGTGCCCACCACCGAGAAGGCCACGAACACCACCACCATGAAGAACCGGGTCACGATAAATACCGCGACGAAATAAAACAAGGCCAGTGCAAGGCAAAACCAGCCGATGGTCCGCAGCCGCCTGACGGTGTTCCTGGAAAAGGCCTTCCCCGTGTTGACGTTGTGCATGAGCCCCCGCGCCTGCCAGAGGATACACTCGGACAGCACGCCGGAAACCAGCAGCACCGCCAGGTACTTCTCATACCACCATCCCGCCCCGCCCGGCTGGTGGTGGGTCACCGCCGCCACGCTCCAGGGCAGGGTAATCGTCAGGCCAAAGGCCACCACCATCAGCGCATACAGAGCAATTTCCACAAGACCGCTGAGGCCCCGCTTTCCCACAAGCTTCATCCTGTGCGTTCGCGCCCTTTCCACCGCTTTATATCACGGCGGCCGGGGGCCGCCCCTCAAAGCTGTCTGCTCATATGCCCTCCGCCGGTTGTCCGCCGATCTGCGGCGCTCCCCGATGAAGCCGCCGTCGTGGCGCCGCTTCGTCGATTCACCAGCCGTATTCCCCGCTATATGGCGCCTAACATTATACCGCAAAAGCCCACTGGGGTCAATCCTGGGTTTTTTGGCGCTTTTCCGCTTCAGGCGGGGCCGGTCGGCTTTCCGGGCTTATCGCTGCGCCGGCCGCTCGTAAGGAGGCATCAAGGTGGTGGAAAAAGGCATGGATGTATGCTATACTCAACAAAAACGGAGGGGATCGAATGAAGTATAAAGCCGTCTTTTTTGATCGCGACGGCACGCTGACCTATTTTGATAAGGAAAAAGAAGAATGGCGCGACCGGATGATCGGCGAATGGAGCGGGAAGTCTTTTGCATTGCCTTATGATAAAATGATGCGCCTTTTTGAGCTTGCAAGCGAGGGCAGAACGCCCTGGTATAAAACCCTGGACGATGAGCGGGCGTTTTTCAAACGGTTTTACAAACGGCTGCTGATAGGGGAAGGCGTCCGGGACGATATCGACGCGCGGGCCGCATGGTTATTCAGCGAGTTGTGGTGCAACAAGGATCGCGCGCTGTTCCCCGAAACCGTCGATGTGCTGGAATATTTCCACAGCCGCGGGTATAAGATGGGCGTGATAAGCGATACCTCCCCCTCCCTTGCATACACGCTGCAGCAGTTGGATATTGCAAAATATTTTACTTCCTTTACCGCAAGCTCTTTGGTGGGGGCCGGGAAGCCCAGCCCGATCATCTACCAGGCGGCGCTGCGTGCGCAAGGCGTTGCGGCGGAAGAAAGCCTATATGTGGACGACTGTAAAATAGAAGCCGACGGCGCACGGGACCAGGGATTTACCTCGTTTTGGCTGGATCGTACCGGCCGCGGCAGCGACAGATGGCGCATCCAAAACCTCAGGCAGTTGATGGATTTTGCTGAAGAGCGGACCGGGTAAGGGCGTCTCTCATTTCTGGAGGCGTCCTTTTTCTGCTGCCGCGGCGAGGGATGGGACCGACATCAGCGGGAGGGGCCGGGGGATATCGTCGGGGCTTTGGGACCGATTCCGCCGCTTCCAGGGGGCTTTTGAGGCCAAATAAAGGTTGTATCCGTCCGGCGTTTATGCTATGATAAATTAGATAATGTGATTTTGATGACAGGAAAGCCGAGAGGGTATTATTCCAGGATGAGGTGACGGTTTGTGAATTTACTGAAAAAATTGTTCGGCGACTACAGCCAGAAGGAGATCAAGCGGATACAGCCGCTGTGCGACCAGGTGCTGGCGCTGGAGGAAACCTACCGCGCCATGAGTGAGAAGGAGCTGAAGGGGCAGACGGAGATCCTCAGGGACCGGCTGCGCTCGGGAGAGACCACCGACAACATTCTGCCGGAGTCCTTCGCCGTCTGCCGCGAGGCGACCCGCCGGGTGCTGGGAACCCCCCACTATCCCGTGCAGATCCTGGGCGGCATCATCCTGCACCAGGGCCGGATCGCCGAGCTGAAAACGGGTGAAGGCAAGACCCAGACGGTCATTCTCCCCGCTTATCTCAACGCCCTGACCGGCGAGGGCGTCCATGTGGTGACGGTGAACGAATATCTGGCCCGCCGGGACAGCGAGTGGATGGGCAAGGTGTTCAAATATCTGGGCCTGACGGTGGGGCTGGTGGTTCACAGCCTGGACAACAGCGAGCGCCGCAAGGCCTACGAGGCGGATATCACCTACGGCACCAACAATGAGCTGGGCTTCGATTATCTGCGGGACAATATGGTGATCTACAAGCAGAACAAGGTGCAGCGGGGCCATCACTACGCCATTGTGGACGAGGTGGACTCCATTCTCATCGACGAGGCCCGCACCCCTCTGATCATCTCCGGTCAGGGGGATAAATCCACCGACCTGTATCAGC
>CAKTTT010000116.1 GCA_934615635.1 uncultured Eubacteriales bacterium
GATCACAAGGATGAACGGCAGGCGGAGAGCGAGGAAAAAAACAGCCTGCTGGGGCCGCGGCAGACCCCAGAGGAAATACAAGCGGAGAAGAATCGGCTGAAGCGGCAGCGGAAGGAGGAGCGGCGGCAGGAAAGGCGGCAGGCCCGATCGCTGTCCTGGTGGCGCCGGCCCCTGGTCTGGCTGGCCATCGGCGGCGGTGCGCTGCTGACGGCGGGGATCGTCGTCTTCGTTCTTGTGGGGACCCATACCGGCCTGTTCGGCGGCGGCAAAGAGATGGCGCCCGGCTCCGGCTTTTTCTCCCGCCCGGACGATGAGCCCGAGATGTCGGAGGAGGGCATCAAAGGGGTAATCCGGGAAGCCTATTTCACCAAGGATAAACACATGGCGGTGCTTCTGCTGCTGTCCAACGGCCTGCCCACCCGGCACTATCTCACCTCTCTGGAAGTGAAGATCCGCAACGAGGAGGGCCAGACGGTGGCCTCCGGCTATACCGAAACCATCCCGGATGATTTTCTTCTGGAACCCAACAGCACCGCTTATTTTCTCTTCTATATCTCGCCGGAATATGTGCTGCTGCCGGAGGACGACCTGGACAGCCTGACCTATGAAATCAACACCAAGGGCCGGCTGGAGGACGAATCGGTGCTGACCACCCGCGCCACGGCGGCCAACTGATCCCACAGCGCCGCCATGGTGGTGCACTTATCCACCGGCGCCTGCGAGGCGTTGAAAAGGGCGGCCATCACGGATCCGGCATATTCCGGGCGACGTTTCCGGGGACGGACAGGTTATCCGAGGTCCGGGCACGGTTGGAGACAACCGGCGGCGAATTGCCGGTCAGGGGGCAAAAACTGGCGGTCGGCAATCCGGCAGGCTCTCCCACCCTGCGGCGGTCCCTCCTAAGGAGGCCGCTGCAGAGGAGGGAATTCGCCGCGGCCGGCAGTCCGGCCTTTCTCACTTTCTCACCCGGCTTCCTTTTCTCCTGTCGGCTGTTCCCGCATTGGTCAACGGCCTCCCATCCTTGGGCGGCCCGGCTTTCTCAAGGAATCCGGAATCCTTGCGCCCGGTTTGATATTCGCCTGCCGCACCCGCCTTCAAGCCTTTGGGGCCGGCCTTCTTTCTTTAAAAATACGAACCCCCCGGCGGGACAAATCGATCCGATTTGTCCCGCCGGGGGGCTTCTTCATATGCTGCATCATCCGAACAGATCGTCAAACCAGCTGCCTCCGCCATCGTCCGGCTGAGTGGGAGAGGAAGTGGGCTGCGTCGTGGGGGGCGGCGCGGTGGTTTCCACATCGCTGACCCGCAAAATCACGGTATCCCCCTCCGCCCTTTTCTCCCCGACGGCGGGGGAGGTGTCCTGCACATATCCCTTGGGATAATCGGACACCTGCACCATCATGACCTCCACCTTGAAGCCCATCAGCTCCAGGTAAGCCTTGGCGTGTTCCATCTTCCAGCCGGCCAAATCGGGAATCGCCATTTCCTCCGGCCCGGCGCTGATGATGAGCTTGATCTCCGAACCGTAAACCGCCATGGATTCCGGCGCGGGATCCTGAGACAGGATCGTCCCCTGAGGCTGGTCGCTGTACTGCTTGTACTGCACCACCAGCTTCATGTCGCCGTTGAGGCTCTTGCCCTTGAGATCATAATAATTCTGTCCCCGGATATCCGCAACGGCATACATATTCTCCAGCGGCCGGGAGGAGCTTTCGCCGGAAGAGGTGGTGCCGGGGAGACTTATTGTGGAAATGGAGGAGGGGGGGAGGGAGGATTCCTTTCCACCCATTCCAAAAATGTCGGGGAACAGCAGGAAGAGCACCGCAAAAGCCACCAGCAGCAGCACCACAAACACGCCCGCGACGACGAGAATCGCCACCTTCACATTTCTGCCCTTGCGGGAAACCGGGCGCTCTTCTTCATCGGGCTCCTCCTCGTCCTCCAGGAGCACCGCCGGCTCCGGCGGCTTTTTGGCCGCCAGGCGATCCTCATTGATTAGCTCGGTCACCGCCGGGGCGGCGGCCAGCTGATCCCGCAGCGCCGCCATGGAGGGGGTGCGCTTATCCACCGGCACCTGCAGGGCGTTGAAAAGAGCGGCCGCCACGTGGTCCGGCATATCCCGGGCGACGTTTCCGGGGACGAACAGATCATCCGAGGTCCGGGCCCGATTGGAGGCGACCGGCGGCGGATTGCCGGTCAGGGTGCGGAAAATGGTGGCCGCCAGCCCGTAAACATCCGCGGCGGCCCCGCATTCCGCATCGAAACCGTATTGTTCCGGCGCGGCGTAGCCCGCCATGAGCTGGGGCTTGAGATCGGTGTTCACCATCCGCGCCTTGGCGATGGCGAAGCCGGTCAGCCGCAGCCGGCCGTCGGTGCCGATGATCAGTTGGCCGGGGCAGATTCCCAGGTGGAACAGCCCGGCCGCGTGCAGCGAAATCAGCGTGCCCATCAGCGGCATGAAAAGGGGACGGACCTCCTCCCACCGGAGGTGACCGCCAGCCTGCTGCAGCCGGGTTTCCAGGGTGATGCCTTCGCTGTATTCGCTCACCGTGTAAGAGGTGTTGTTCTGCTCGAAGATATCATAAAGCAGCACCAGGGCGGGCAGATCCCGCATTCTGGCCAAAGCCCGGGCATGGTTGCGGAAATCCGCATGATAATCCTGGAAGGTGTTCTCGCATCCGGGAATGATGCGCACCTCCATATTGTCTCCCCGTTCGCACAGCGTGTTGGGGAAAAATTCCCGGATGGTGATCGGCGTCTTCTGCACCTGGTCAAAGCCCAGATACATCACCGCGTCGCCGCCCGCCTCCAGCACCCGCCCCACCATATACCGGTCGGACAGAACGGTGCGCATCGGCAGGTACGGGGCCGGGTTTTCCCCGTCGGCCGGATATCCGCATATCCCGCAGGCGCCGCGGCCTTCCGGCAGAGGATTCATGCAGCCCATGCAACGGCCATCTGAATTTGACATAGCAAACCACCCTTTCAGCCCCGGCGCCCCGCCCGGGTCACGCATACCGCATCCATTTTTTACCTTTGAATTGTACTAGCAAACCCCCGGGTTGTCAAGAAACAAGACAACATTGTAACCGCTTGTTACAAAGCTTTTACCAATTCGACCCGCTTCGATTTTTTTCCGCCTCCAGCCGCCCCCTGTCGTCCCGTCAGCCGCCCCGCAGCCTTTCCGCCGCCCGCAGTTGCCGGATATCCTGTCCCATAAACAGCAGGGTTCTGTAGGAGCCGACCATCCGGGAAGCGATCTGCTGTCCGTACCGCTCCAGCAGCTCCGGCGGCTGGAGATTGGTGCTGACGATGGTGGGCCGCGCCTCCAGCAGCCGGGTGTTGACGATGTTGTAGAGGCAGGAGGTGGTGAAGGGACTGGCGAACTCGGTTCCCAAATCGTCCAGGATCAGCAGGTCGCATTCCAGCAGCATCTCCTCGCTGTCCCCGGTCTGGCGGCCGAATCGCTCCTTCTCCAGCCGGCGGAGCAGCACCTGGGCCGGTCCGTATACCACCCCGTAGCCCCTTTCCGTGGCCGCCCGGGCGATGCTCAGGGAAAGATGGGTTTTCCCCGTTCCCGTGGGCCCGCTGAACAGCAGGTTTTCAGCGCCCGGACCGAAATTCTCCGCATAATCCCGGCAGAAAGCCAGGACATCCCCCATCCACTGCCGGGGGGAGAGGCCCGAGCGGGGATCCACCGGGGTTTCCGGATAATAGGACAGCTGGATGTCGTCGAAGCTGGTCAGCTCCATGGATACCGTCCGGCTCAACCGCCGGCAGGCCTCTTCCCGCATCAGATTTTTTAAGCAGGCGCAGACCTGCCCCCCCGCATATCCCGTGTCCCCGCACCGCGGGCAGGTATACCGGGGCTCGAAATCCCGGGCGTCTTCCCCTTCGGCGGCCAGCAAAGCGGCCAGCTCCGCCTGCAGGGCCAGATTTTCGTTTTTGATCCGCTCCACGGCCGCCTCCACATCGCCGCCGTCCAGCACCGCCTTAGCCACCTGCACCGAGCAGCCCGCCATCATGGCTTCAATCTCCCGCACCCGGGGATATTTGGCCGCCATCCGGTCCTTGAGGGCGGCGGCCCGGTTTACCGCGTCGATGCGCCGCTTTTCCAGCGCCGCCAGGGCCGCGTCGTACACCTCCCGGCTGTATCCCATATCCGGAACCTCCAATCCGTTGTATAATCTCGTCAAGCATCCTTTTCCAGCGCCCAGATCGCTTTGTCCCGGCGGAAGGCCAGGCAGACCAGCACCCCCGCGGCCGCCAGCGCCAGATAAAGCAGCGCCGCCCCGCTGCCCTTGCCTTCCCCCAGCAGAAGTACCAGCGGACCGCCCGGCGGCTGGGCCGCCATCAGCGGCTCGCACACCCTGTCCACCAGCACGCCTCCCAGCAGATAGCCCACCGGGATGGTGAAAAACTGCAGGGTGTTCCGGGCGGCGTACACCCTGCCCTGCAGCTCCACCGGGATCCGGGAGCGCAGCAGGGCGTTCATGTTGGCGTTCATCACCGGGATCAGCAGCCAGCCCAGCACTGCGCCCACGCACCACACCGGCAGGCTGCGGCCTAGGGCCAGCAGCAGATTCTCCGTACTCATGGAGAACAGGAGGGCGTTGCAGATCACCCTCACCCGGCTTTTGGGCGGCCGACAAAGGGAAACCGCCACGCTGCCCGCCACATTGGCCGCGCCGGAGCAGGCGTTCACCAGCCCCAGCACCGCCTGTCCGCCGCCCTGGCGGGACAGGAGCATGGCGGGAAGGGCGGCGTTGTATAGGGACGCGATGAGGTTGATCGCCGCCAGAAACAGAATCAGATCCAGAATTCCCCGGTTTCTTTTCAAAAACCGCAGCCCGTCCCGGACGGCATCCAGCACCCCCGCGCCTTCATCCCTTTCCGGCGGGCGGGGGATCCGGATGAAAAAGGCCAGGGTGAGGAAGGCCGCGCCAAAGGTGAGCAGATCCGCCAGAATCACCAGCCTCATCCCGCCCAGGGCCAGCAGGGAGGAAGCCAGAAGCGGCCCCAGAATGGTTACCAAGGAATGGGAGAGGGACTGCAGCGCCCCCACCCGCTGGTATTGCTCCTTGGGCGCCAGCAGGCTTACCGCCACGTCGGAAGCGGGCTGCTGGAAGGCGTTCATCAGTCCGCCCACCGCGTTGAGCGCATAGAGATGGCCGATGCGCAGCCTGCCGGTGGTCAGCAGCAGCAAAACCACCAGGGTGGCGGCCGCCGCCAGGCTGTCGCACGCCAGCATGATCCGCTTTTTATCCCAGCTTTTGGGGCCGCGGTCGATCAGCGCCCCGGCGACCATACCCAGCGCCACATAGGGCGCATAAGAACACACCGACAGCAGCGCGGTGGTCAGCGCCGACCCCTCCTGCTGATAGGACCAGACAATCAGCGCGAAGCTCGTCATCGCGCTGCCCAGGGCGGAAAACGCCTGAGTGGACCAGAGAACCAGAAAATGCCGCATACCGGCCGCGGGCTTTTGCCCCGGCCGCCGCGGACAGAACCTTATGTTCATATCGGCTTTGCTCCTTTTCAGTAAATGGGAAAGGAATGCAAAGCCCGCCCGGACGTTTGCTATCGATTGGTTCGCTCCATGCCGTCAACGTCCGTCAGACCTTGCATGGAGCTTGATCAATGCACAGCCGCATTTCGGCCGCCTCCTTTTATATCCGTTTGGAAACCACGGGACCGGTCACCCTCCTGCCGGATGCAGCCGCCGTCCCCTTGCCCTTTTCATTTCTTATATACCGGCGCCCGGCTCATCACCTGCTCCATGTAAGCGTCCATATCCAGGGAGGTGTCCTTGCCGGCGGATTTAGCCTTGCCCGCTGTTTTGCCGCTCCTGCCGCTGTCCGCCTTCGCCTTGTCCAACGTGTCGACGCCCTCCGCGTGCCAATGCTCCAGGATCCGGTCGATATAGGTGCAGTGGACCTTTCCGATCTTTTCCACGCACATATCCCGGGCCAGGCAAATCAGCTCGTCCTTCATCCGCCATTGAGAGATCCAGCGGTCCGCCATATCCTTCTGGGCGGCGGTGCCCGATTGGGGCAGCGTCAGCAGTTCCCGCACCTGCTCCCATGCCTGCCGGCGGCGCTCCAGGCCGCAGAGATGCGCCTCCGCCGCCGCGATGCTGTCGATCCCCCGGTCCGCCCAGTCCAGCGCCACCTTTTCGATGTACCGCATACCCGCCTTTCCGTCCGCCACCGCGTATTCGATCACCATCAGGATCACCTCCGCCGGCAGTCCCGCCGTGTCGAACAGATAAAGCAGCGTTTCCATCTCTCCCGGAGAGATGGCCTTGCCCAGCCGGGCGGAGGCCGCCTCCAGCAGGTAGGAGAAGTCCGGCGATTCCTTCTGCCGGGCCAGCACCTCTTTCATCTGCGGCTTGACCGGCGCGGGCCGGGCCGTCGGCCGCGCGGGTGGCGGCGTCTTGATCTCCGGCGTCAGGGCGGGCTTCTCCGCCGGAGGGGCGGCCTTCGCCTTTTTCTCCGGCTTTTCCGGCGGTGGGGGAGCGGCCTGTTCTCCTCCCTCGGTCAGCATACCGGTACCCAGCCAATACTGCATCGCATCCGCGCAGTCGGCGGGGGAGTAACCGATAGCCGCCGCGCAGGCCGCCGCATCAAAGGTCCCCTGTCCCCTCCTCGCCAGCCAGAGCAGCACCTTGAGCTGCGTGGGGCCGGCCAGGCGGATATGCCTGTCCACCACCGCCGCCGGGAGGGCGACCGCCTCCGTCCATACTTCCGGATTCCATCTGTATTCCATACTCGGGTCCCCTTCGCGTTATCTTCCGGTCTAAACCGCTCTTCCTCCGCCCGACCGCAGCCTGTCCGCACCCCGTCGGGAAGGATTTCCCCGGCGTTTTGGCGTGAAAACGCCACCGCTGGCAGCATATCCGCTGGCCGCCTCAGGCGCGTTATTCGGGGGTCAGCGTCTCTATTTCACTCTCAAAATATCTTTCCTGAAACGCCACCGCTTGCGCCATCTGGGATTTGGTGAAGATCATTCCCCGGGGCGCGGCGATCAGCTTATCCTCTTCATCGTCGCGGCGATGAACGATGCCGATCACGCAGGCGGTGCAGGCCTTTACCGCTTCGTCCACCCCCAGCAGGTAAACGTCCAGCTCCTCCCCGTCTCCGCCTGACACGCCGGGGATATAGCCGTAATTGACGGGATAGACGAGCCCGTCATGGCAAGGGTGCGCGCTGCCCAGGGGCCGGTCGATTTCGATGGCGACCGTTTTCCCCAGATAAGAGCTGACCATCGCTTTTCTCAAGGTATTCGCGATGAAAGCCCGCTTGCCCTCCAGATATATTTCTCTTCCCTCATCCACGGGCGCGGCGGCGGCGAGAGATACCTTCAACGCCTCATAGGCTTTGGCAGCGGACGGCGTTTTGTTCAGATAATCCCTGAAGTTTATGTAATTTATCCAGTCCCTGCTGCCCGTGAGAACAACGTGAATAAAGTGGGTCTGCAAATCTCCCGATCCGTCGTAATAGCTGCCACAGGCCAAAAGGAGCTGCTCTGCCGGCGAGGCCTTGGGCCGGTAATAAAAGCCCTCGTCTCTCAGTTCCTTTTGCAGCGCCAGCACATCCTC
>CAKTTT010000117.1 GCA_934615635.1 uncultured Eubacteriales bacterium
GCCTTCGGCCTGATGAGGCTGCTGCGGATTCCCAGGCGGGTGGCGGCGGGGTTGAATATCGGGATACTCTTTTTCTTCATGGGGCTAACCCTCTTTCCAGTGTCGGCGGTCCGGGCGGGGATCATGCACATGGTGATGATGCTGGGATATGTGGTCAGCCGGAAGGCGGACGGCCTCAATTCCCTGGGTCTGGCGGTGCTGCTGCTGGTGCTGTTTCAGCCCTATGCGGCCTGTGACGTCGGCCTGCTCCTCTCTTTTGCCGCCACGCTGGGACTGCTGACGGTTTATCCCTGGCTAAGGCGGACCGCCTGGCTGCGGCGGGCGGAGAAAAGGCGCTTTACGGGCAAGCTGGTGGCCTCCCTGGCCATTTCCTTGTCCGCAATGGCCTTCACCATGCCGGTGATCGGCCTGTGCTTCGGGGAGCTTTCCCTGGTAAGTCCGGTATCCAATCTGTTGGCGATTCCCGCCGCATCGGCGCTTTTGCAGACCGGCTGCCTTGGAGCCCTGCTTTCCTTCTTCCCCGCGACGGGGCCGATAGCGCAGGGACTCTTCTTTCTGACCCGCTGCCTGGCCCGTTATCTGCTGACAGTGGCCGATTGGCTGGGATACACGCCCCTTTCCGCCGTATCCGCGCGGCAGGGATACCTCCTTCTCTGGCTCACGGCCCTGCTCCCCTTCCTGTATCTGGGCTGGAAACTGCTGCAATGGCGGGGCGTGCGGATGGCGGGCGCCTTCGCGGCGATTCTCCTTTTCAGTGGGATGCTGGTGAATCAGATTTTCATGCGGGGCGTTACCACCGTCACGGTGCTGGAAACGGGGGACGGAGCGGCCCTGCTGTTGGAGCGGGACGGCCATAGCGGTCTGGTGGCGGCGGGAGAGGAAGATCGGACCATGCGGACTGTCCAATACGCTTTGCGGGAGCGGGGCATCCGGCGGCTGGATTTTGTTTTCTTTCCCGATGCGGACGACCGCTGTATGAACGGCGTGGGACTTTTGGAGCCGGATCGGGTGGATGTGGTGGCCGCGCCGGAAAAGGGCGCGTACCTGTATCAGCTAGAGGCTTTCATCCCCGCGGACAAACGGTTGGAATGGCCCGCGGAGAGCCGCGTGGAGTTCTGGAACGACTGCATACTGGAGCGGGGACCGGAGGGATGGCTGCGGCTGTGCATCGGGGACACCCGGCTGCTGCTGGCTCCCTCCGGCGGTGACGCTTCCCCTTTGGAGGAAGCCTGGAGAGAGACGGAGGGCGTGGTGTATTCCGGGAAACCGCCGGAATACATCGAGGGAATCCAAGCGGAAAAAGGGATCTGGAGCTGCAGCCTGGCCACGCTCGCCCGGGAGGAGGAGGGGCTGCCTTGGCGGCGGTATCCGATCCAAACCACGGCTGAGGACGGGGACATCCGGTTGATGACCCGGGGCGCGGGCGACATCACCCTGCCAGACGGGGGCTAAGGAGGCGCACGATGACGATAACGGAAAGCGAACTGAAAAAGCAGATCAAGGAAGGCAGACTCCAGCGGGTCTATTTCTTCTACGGGGAGGAAACCTACCTGTCCGGCCATTACGCGGCGCAGATCGCGGCAAAGGCGGTAGGGGGAGATGAAATGGCGGCCTTCAATCTTCAGAAATTCGACGGCCGGGACTGCACGATGGAAGAGCTGGAGGATGCGGCCGAGGCCCTGCCCTTGATGGCGGAAAGCAAGTGCGTGGTGGTGAGGGATTACGACGCCGCGGGGGGCGGCGCGGCCAACCAGGAGCGGCTGCTGCGTCTGGTTTCCGACCCGCCGGAGAGCTGTGTGCTGGTTTTCTGGCAGGATGCGGTGGAGGCGGATGTAAAGAAAAACGCCAAGTGGAAGGCCTTTGCCGCGGCAGTGGAGAAAAAGGGCGCTTGTGTGGAATTCCGGCGAAAGTCCACGGCGGATATCGTCAAGCTGCTGTGCGGCGGCGCCGCCCGGCGGGGCTGCCGTTTGCAGCCGGACAACGCCCGGCTGCTGGTGGAGCAGTGCGGGGACGAACTGCATCTGCTGCTCAATGAGCTGGACAAGCTGTGCGCCCTGGCGGGGGAGGGGGAGATCACCCGGGAGATGATCGAAACCGCCGGGACCAAAAACCTGGAGGCATCGGTGTTCGACCTGTCCAAAGCCATTCTGCAGAATCACTATGCCCGGGCCTACGCCATTCTCCACCGGCTGCTCTCCCAGCGGGAGGAGCCGGTGACCATACTGGCGGTGCTGTCCACCGCCTACGCGGACCTCTACCGGGCCAAGGTGGCGGCCGCGGCGGGAAAGCAGGCGGATACCCTGACGGCGGATTTTCAATACCGCGGAAAGGAATTCCGGCTGCGCAACGCGGCCCGGGATGCCTCGCGGCTGTCCATCGACGTGCTGCGCCGAAGCCTGGACACCCTGGCCCAGGCGGATCTCCGACTGAAATCCTCCCGGACGGACAAACGGGTGGTGTTGGAGCAGACCGCCGCCCGGCTGATCGTGCTGGCCAAGGGCGGCTGAGGGGGGATGGGTATGCTTTCTGTAAGAGAAGTGATCGTCGTGGAGGGGAAGTATGACCGGATCCGGCTGCAGGCGGCGGTCAAAGCCACGATTGTGGAGACCAACGGCTTTCGGATATTCAAGGATCCGGAGCAGCGGGAGCTGCTCCGGCGGCTGGGGATGGAGCGAGGGCTGCTGGTGCTGACGGACAGCGATGCCGCCGGCTTCGTCATCCGCGGCCATCTCAACGGCCTATTGCCGCCGGACAGAATCAAACACGCCTACGTTCCCGCCGTCGCCGGCCGGGAAAAGCGGAAAACCGCCGATTCCAAGGAGGGGCTGCTGGGGGTGGAGGGCATGGACGCCGCCACCCTGGAGGCGGCGATCCGCCGGTCGGGTGCGACCCTGCTGGACGAAGAGGCCGGCCCGGCGGCTGGCGGCATCACCAAGGCGGATTTCTATCGGGACGGGTTGACTGGCGCCCCCGACAGCGGAAACCGGCGGCAGCGGCTGCTAGAGAAGCTGGGCTTTCCCCGGCATCTGTCCGCCAACCGGCTGCTGGAGGCGGTCAATGTGCTGATGACCCGGGAGGAATACCGGCGCGCGGTGGAGGAAATCGCCGAAACGCCGGAGGAAAGGACGGTTTGACCTATGCGCTACGGCATTGTCGGAACGAGCTGGATTACCGAAAGCTTTATCGCGGGCGCCGCGCTGGCCGGCGGGATGGAGTTGGCGGCGGTGTATTCCCGCAGCGCCCAGCGGGCGGAGGCGTTCGCCCAAAAGCACGGGGCGGCGCTGACCTTCACCTCTTTGGAAGAGATGGCGACCTGCGCCGCCATCGACGCGGTGTACATCGCCAGCCCCAATGTGTTTCACGCCCCGCAGAGCCGCCTGTTTTTAGAGCATGACAAGCATGTGCTGTGCGAGAAGCCGGCCACGGTGACCGCCGCCCAGGCCCGGGAGCTGCTGGCGCTGGCCAGGAGCCGGCGACTGGTGTATATGGAGGCGATTATGATGCTGCATCAGCCGGCGCGGGAGACGGTGCGGCAGGCGCTGAGGGAAATCGGCGCGATCACCACCGCCCGGTTCGATTTTTCCCAGTTCAGCTCCCGCTACGCCGCACTGCAGGCGGGGGAAACGCCCAACATCTTCAATCCCGCCATGGCGGCGGGCTGCCTGATGGATTTGGGCGTTTACTGCGTCTATCCGGCGCTGGATTTTTGGGGCAAGCCCTCGAAGATCCAGGCCAGCGCGGGTTTCCTTCCCACCGGGGCGGACGGCTGGGACAGCGCCCTCTTTTCCTATCCGGGCCTGGAGGTATCCCTCACCTGCTCCAAAACGGGGCAGAGCCGGCTGGGATCGGAGATTCTGGGCGACAAGGGCACCCTGGTCATCGGCTCCCTCTCTCAGCTCAGCGATATCCGGCTGTTCCGCTCGGACGGCCGGGAGGAACGGCTGTTCGGAGAGGCGGACAAGGCGGCGCTGATGGGCAATGAAGCCCGGGATTTCCGGCGGTATGCAGCCGATTACGACGGCTGCCAAGAGGAACGCCGGTATGCGGAGGAGCTGTCTGCGGCGGTCAGCGAGGTTATGGAGGAGATGCGGCGGCAGGCCGGCATCCGGTTTGGCGGGGAGGAGATGGACGTATGACGGAAGCGGCGCTGCGGTCCAGGCTGGCGGATATCCGCTGCTTTGTGCTGGACATGGATGGAACCATTTATCTGGGGGATCGGCTCTTTCCCTTTACCAAGACTTTCCTGGAAAAAGCGGCGGGGGCCGGGCGGGAGGTCTGCTTCTTCACCAACAATTCCTCCCGCTGTGCGGCGGATTATGTGGAGAAGTTGGCCCGGATGGAAATCGCGGTACCTCCGGAGAGGATGCTCACCTCCGGCCAGGTGGCGGGAGCGTATCTGCGGCGGGAGCATCCGGGGCAGGGGGTGTTCCTGCAGGGGACGCCCGCCCTGCGGCGGGAGCTGGAGACGCTGGGCGTCCCGCTGGAGGAGGCGCATCCCCAGGTGGTGGTGCTGGGCTTCGACACCACCCTGGAATATGACCGGCTGCGCAGGACCTGCGATCTGGTGCGGGAGGGACTGCCCTATTTGGGAGTCAATCCCGATCTCAATTGCCCGGTGGAGGGGGGCTTCATACCCGACTGCGGCTCCATCGCCCGGCTGATCGAGGCCTCTACCGGGCGGACTCCCCTTTTCCTGGGCAAGCCCTCCCAGGAGACGCTGCGCTTTTTGCTGGAACGCACCGGCTGCCGGGAGGAGGAGCTGGCGGTGGTGGGGGATCGGCTGTATACGGATATCGCCCTGGCTCAGGGGACAAAGGCGCTTTCCATCCTGGTGATGACGGGCGAAACCACCCCCGAGATGCTGCGTGAAAGCGCCATACAGCCCTCCTTGACAGCCGCGTCGCTGGAGGAGATCGCCGCCTGCCTGTGAAGAGGGGCACGGCCGGACGGAATCAGGGGCGGCGGGAGTCCCCAGGCGGGTCAGCGGGAAGGGTTTACCCGTGACAGGGCGGCAGAAGGGCCGTATGGCGGCGCAGGGCGGGGGATGGTCTCCAGTCGACGCGACGTTACCAGAGGGCGAAGGCCAACGGATGGGCGCTGCCGCCTGGAAACGGCGGATGGAAGGGATGGCGCAGGAGCCGGCCTATACGCCAGCTCCTGCGCCAAATCAATAAAAGGAGCTCTCTGCATAATTTCCTTTTGCAGAGAGCTCCTTGAGAAGCCACTTGGGGGCCATTGCCGTGGCCCTCATTTTACATCTTTCGGACGCAAAATCGCATTTTTCCGCCTGTGTATGCCATATCGTGTTACAGCAGACCCCCGTCAGGAGGCGCAGCCGGCGGATGATTCAGAGCTTGGTGTTGATTTCATGGATGCAATTGGGGCAGATGTTGCGCCCCTTGAAGGTCATGACGTCTTTGGCGTTGCCGCAGAAGATGCAAGCCGGCTGGTATTTTTTGAGGATCAGCATGTTATCCTCAATGAAAATTTCCAGCGAATCCCGATCCCCGATTTCTAGTATGCGGCGCTGTTCTATGGGCAGCACGATGCGGCCCAGATCGTCGATCTTTCGAACAATCCCTGTTGATTTCATATGTCTTTCCCCCTAGTGTAAATACAAGACGAAAATGGTCGAACTTTTTCGTTCCTTCATATTACCAGCGTTGGAATATTTTGTCAACCACTTTTTCAGCCTTTTTTCCGCCGCATAACCGGCGGCCTGTTCGCATAAACATGGATGGACAGGAAGCGGAGAGGGTGGATGGCGTGCTGAATTGGCTATGGGCGGGGATTATGTTGACGGCGCTGGTGACGGGGGCCTGCAACGGCCGGCTGAGCGAGGTCACCAACGCTCTTCTCAGCGGCGGAGGGGAGGCGATCAAGCTCTCCCTGACTTTGGGCGGCGCCATGTGCCTTTGGGGAGGGATGATGCGCATCGCCGAAAAAGGGGGGCTGACCGAGCTACTCAGCCGGGCGCTGGCGCCGCTTATGCGGCTGCTTTTTCCCAAACTGAAGCCCACGGGGCCGGCCTGCCGGGCCATTCTGATGAATATGGCGGCCAATTTTCTGGGGCTGGGCAACGCGGCCACGCCTTTCGGGCTGAAGGCGATGAGCGAGCTGGAGAAGGAGAATCCCGAGCCGGGCGTCGCCTCCAACTCCATGGTGATTTTCGTGGTGCTGAACACCGCTTCCATCCAATTGATTCCCACCACGGTGGCCACCCTTCGGCTGCAATACGGCTCCGCCCAGCCCATGCGGATCCTGCCCGCGGTATGGGCGGCCTCCTTCCTCACGGCGCTGGCCGCGGTTCTGACGGCAAAGCTGCTGGGCGCGTCCAGCGGCCGCAAGGGGAGGCGCACATGATGGGCGTGGCCGATATCCTGGCCATCTGGGCGGTACCGGTTTTCATCCTGCTGATTTTCGCGGCGGGCTTTGTCCGCAAGGTACCGCTTTTCGACGAATTTACCGCCGGGGCGGCGGATGGGCTCCGGTCCTGCGTGAAGGTGATCCCCGCGCTAGTGGCGCTGATGACCGCCGTGGCCATGCTGCAGGCCTCCGGCGCGCTGGATGTGCTCACCCGCCTCCTTCAGCCCCTGGCCGAAAGGATCGGTCTGCCGCCGGAGGTGGTTCCCATGGCGCTGATGCGGCCGGTATCCGGCAGCGGGTCCCTGGCGGTGCTGGAAAATGTTTATCGGCAATACGGACCGGACAGCACGGCGGGGCTGGTGGCCAGCGTGCTGCAATCCTCCACCGAAACCACCTTTTACACCATCGCGGTCTATTACGGTTCGGTGCGCATCCGTAAAACCCGGCACACCCTGGCGGCGGCGGTGACCGGGGACGTGTTCGGCATCGTCCTGTCCGCTCTGGCCGTGCGGATGCTGCTGCTAAAGGCCTGACGGTTATTGACGCGGCCGGGGAGATGGTGGTAAGATAAAGAGACGGCTCAAAGGGTTGGGCGGATCCCCGGAGAAGGCGAAATCCCCCGGGCTCCGGCAGGAAAGGGATGGCTGTATAAAATGCGAAAAACGGTGAACGAGCTGAAAATCGGCGAGAAAGCGATCGTGACGGGGCTGGGTTGTTCCGGCGCGTTGCGCCGCCGGATTATCGATATGGGCATCACGCCGGGGGCGGTGGTGATTATGCGCAAGGCGGCGCCCATGGGAGATCCTATCGAAATCAACGTCCGGGGCTATGAGTTGAGCATTCGCCGCTCCGAGGCGGGGGAGATCACGGTGGAAACGGAAGAGGTGGCCGCGCAATGAGTAAGACCTATGCATTGGCGGGGAATCCCAACTGCGGCAAAACCACCCTTTTCAACGAGCTGACCGGCTCCAACCAATATGTGGGAAACTGGCCGGGCGTGACGGTGGAGAAG
>CAKTTT010000118.1 GCA_934615635.1 uncultured Eubacteriales bacterium
CGGCTGTAACCGAAATCAGTAACCCAGGCGTTTTTCCAGGGCCGCTTTTTCATCCTCATAGCCCGGCTTGCCCAGCAGAGCGAACATATTCTTCTTATAGCCCTCCACGCCCGGCTGATCGAAGGGATTGACCCCCAGCATATATCCGGAGACGGCACAGGCCTTTTCAAAGAAGTAGATCAAATACCCCAGATTCTCCTCCGTCGCCTGGGGAAGATGGAGCACCAGGCTGGGGGTGCCGCCGTCCGCATGGGCCAGAACCGTGCCCTCGAAAGCCTTTTGGTTGATGGTGGCCATGGTTCTGCCCGTCAGGAAGTTGAGTCCGTCCACATTCTCCGGATCTTCCTTGATCGTCAGTTCCTTCTGCGCCTTATCGATGAGCACCACCGTCTCAAACAGGATGTTGGCGCCGTCCTGCACAAACTGCCCCAGGGAGTGGAGATCGGTGGAGAAGATGACCGAGGCCGGGAAGAGTCCCTTGCCGTCCTTGCCCTCGCTCTCCCCATATAGCTGCTTCCACCATTCCGCCATCATGGCGTAGGCGGGCTCGTAGGCCACCATCAGCTCCACCGCCCTGCCCTTGCGCAGCAAGATGTGGCGGCAGGCGGCATAGCGGTAACAAGGATTTTTCTCCACATCCGGATCGCACAGTTCCTCCTGCGCCCGGGCGGCGCCGGCCATCAGCGCGGCGATGTCGCAGCCCGCTACGGCAATGGGCAGCAGGCCCACGGCGGTGAGAACGGAAAAGCGTCCCCCCACGTCGTCCGGAACCACGAAGGTTTCATAGCCCTCCCGGTCCGCCAAGCCCTTCAGCGTCCCGCGGGATTTATCGGTAGTAACATAAATGCGCTTGCGGGCCTCATCCCGTCCCACGGTGGATTCCAGATACTCCCGAAACACGCGGAAAGCGATGGCCGGCTCGGTGGTGGTGCCGGATTTGGAGATCACATTGACGCTCACTCGCTTGCCCTCGCACAGCTCCAGCAGCTCGCACAGGGCGGTGGAGCTTATGCTGTTGCCCGCGAAATAGATGCAGGGCGTGTCCTTCTTTTTCGCATTGTACAGCGGCGACTTCAAAAACTCAATAGCCGCCCGGGCGCCCAGGTAGGAACCGCCGATACTGATGACGATAAACACGTCGGTGTCCTGCTGAATCCGGGCGGCAGCCGCCTGAATCCGGGCGAATTCCTCTTTATCATAATCGGTGGGCAGCGTCAGCCAGCCGAGGAAATCACTGCCCAGCCCGGACCGGCTGTGAAGCATCTCATGGGCGGCGGCGACCTGCGCCTGCATGGCTCCCAACTCATGGGGACGGATGAAGTCCTCCAAATATCGGGTGTCCAAGGTTACCGGCATATACATCCCTGCTTTCTTTTTTCTACAATTTCATTTTACTATATCCGCCGCCGCAATGCAACCGGCTGATTGTAAAATTTTATCATCTCCGGCGGGAAGAAGGGGAATTCCCGCTCCTCCCGCCGGACAGATTGCCTAAAAAATCACCCCAGCAGCGCCGACAGCAGGGTGAAAAAAGCCCGGCCGAAGGTCATCCTCTCCACGTCCTCCGCCGCCCGGATGGCGTAAGAGGCTACCTCTTCCCCATCCAGCTTCATCACAATCCGGCCGATCACCTGCCCCTTGAGGACGGGGGCCTCCAGATTCTCGGACAGTTCGGTCTCACAGACCATGTTTTTTTCCTGCCCCTTTTTGATCAACTGGGGCTGCGGCGCGTCCGCCGTGGGGGCGACCTCCTTTTCCACCCCGCGCAGCACCCTGACGGGAATCAGGCTAGAGGCGTCCACCTCGGGGGTGTAAACGGCATAATTGGCAAAGCCGTAGTCCAGCATTTTTCTGGCGCCGCCGAACCGCTCGTCGGTGGTGGCGCAGCCCAGGATCACCGCGCACAGCCCCATGCCGTTTTTCTCCGCCGTGGCGGAAAGGCAGTGGCCCGCCTTGGCGGTGGTGCCGGTTTTCAGCCCGGTGGCGCCGCTGTAATGGCGCACCAGCTTATTGGTGTTGACGAGCTGGGATTTGCCCCCGCGGAGGGTGTCCATCCACACTGTGGTGTATTCCTTGATTTTCTCATGCTTCATTAATTCCCGGGACATCAGGGCCACGTCATGGGCGGAAGAATAGGCGTCGTCGCTCAGTCCGCTGCAGTCCAGAAACAGGGTGTCCTGCATCCCCAGCTCCGCGGCCCTAGTGTTCATGCTCTCCACAAAGCCCTCGATGGAACCGGAAATATGCTCGGCCAGCGCCGCGCAAGCGTCGTTGGCGGACACGATGACCGCCGCCTTAAGCAGCTCGTTGACCGTCATCGTCTCCCCCTGCTCCAGCCAGATCTGGGAGCCGCCCATGGAGGCGGCGGTAGCCGAGCAGGTGACCGGCTCGTCGATTTTGATCAGCTCTTCATCCAGCGCCTCCATCACCAGCAGCAGCGTCATGATCTTGGTCACCGAGGCGATGGCCAGCTTTTCATGGGAATTCTTTTCGAACAGCACCTTGCCGCTGGACAGCTCCATCAGCACCGCCGATTTCCCGCCGATCTCCAGCGCGGTCCCGTCCGCCGGTACGGTATCGGCGGCGACCCAGGCCGGCGTCTCCTCCCGCAGCAGCTCCGCGGCGGTCTGGCCGTCCGATTCATCCGTAATCAGGGCGGGAGCGGCCGCCGCGGCCTGTCCTGTTAAGAGTATGCCGCACAGTAAGACGGCTAAACATTTTTTCCATCTTTTCACCAGGAACGCCTCCTCATTTTTTCTGCTGGTACAACATATGCGCCTGGGAGGCGGATTAGTCGGCAACCGGGGCAAAAAAACTGTTCAGCCGCCAAAAAGCATATTCTCCACGTAATATTCCATAAACCGGGGGCTGGTGGACAGCTCCACCGTTTCCGCCCTTCGAGCCAGCGCCTCCGACCGCCGGCGGATCTCCTCGCTGAGCAGCGTCATGGAGGCTCCCGTACCCGCCGCGTTGCCCACGGCCACCGCTTTGGCGGCGAAACCGGGCGGAATCAGGCCGATGGTCTCCGCCGCGTTCGCGTCGATGAAGGCGCCGAACCCTCCGGCGATGGTCAACCGGCCGATATCCTCCGGCTTCATGCCTGCCTCCCCCATCAGGGTGAGCATCCCCGCGCAGACGGCGGATTTCGCTAGCTGCACCGCCCGGATATCCTGCTGGGTGAGGATCACGCCGGTCCCCGGCAGCCGGAAGGCAGGCTGATCGTCCACTTCGGTTATGTACGCCTCAAAGGCGTGTCCCTCCTCATTGATGAGCCCGGTTTCATCCAGGATCCCGGCTTTCACCATCACCGCCACCGCATCTACGATTCCCGAACCGCACAGCCCCTTCGCCTCTCCGCCGCCGATCACCTCGCAGCGGATTTCCCCATCGGCCAGAGCTACCCGGCTGACGGCGCCCTCCTTGGCGTTCATTCCCTGATAGATCCCCGCGCCTTCAAAGGCGGGTCCAGCGGCGGTGGAGCAGCAGAGCAGCCTGCCGCCCGCCGCCAGCGCCATCTCTCCATTGGTGCCGATGTCCACCAGCAGCTCCGGCTCGCTGGCGGCGATCTCCAGCTTTCGGTCAAAGCCGGCGGCCATCAGCGCGGTGGTGATGTCCCCTCCCACATAGGCGGACATACAGCGGGGCAGATAGATCCGGGCCCCCTCCGCCAGGGGCATCCCCAGCGCCGAAGCGGGAAGAAACTCACCGAAATACCGATCCTGCCGGAAGGGGGCGGCGGCGATGGAGGCGGGATTCTGACCGCAAAGCAGATAAAGCATCGCGGTGTTTCCGGTCAGGACCAACGCCTTCACCGCTTCCCGCTCCACGGCCGCCTGAGCGCAGGATTCCCCCAGCAGCCGGGCGATGCCGCCGCGGATGGAGGCGGCCAGCGCCTCCCCCTCCCCCGCCAGCGCCTTTTCCAGCCGAGAGATCACGTCCGCGCCGAACACGGCCTGGGGATTGCGTTCGGAGCCGGTGGCCAGCAGCCGGCCCTTCTCCAAATCATACAAATAAAGCGCCAGGGTGGTGGTGCCGATATCCACCGCGGCGCCCACCCCTCTTTCCCAGGGGCAAAGGGGGAAATCCGGCATGGAACCGGCGGTGACGATGCGTTGGGAGGCGCTGGCAGCCGGCAGCTCCACCCGGGCGTCCCCCCGCAGCTCCGTCATACAGGCGAACCGCACACCGGCGGCGATTTCCTCCGGCGTCAGCAGCTCCCGCTCCCGCTGCGTCAGCGGCGAAAGCTCCCCGCTGGCCTTCACCCTGCACTTCAGACAACGCTGCCGGCCGCCGCAGGGCATCTCCACCGGAATCCCCTGCCGAGCAAAAATGGTTGACAGAAGCACCGGAGTATCATATTCTAAAATAGTGCGGCCGGCCCCGCCTGCCAATTCCAGTTTCATCGGATCAAAACCGCCTTTCTTCCCCGCAATATGGACTCATGATACCCTTTTTGCCTGGAGTCCGCAAGAAGGATATTTGGATTTCTGGTATTTGGAAGTGATTTTTTGCGTATACACATCATCGCCTGCCGGGTGCTGAACCGGGAGTTGAGCTATTACGCCTCCCAAAGTCCCCATATCGTGGATATCACCTGGCTGCCCCAAGGATTGCACGACGTTCCCTCCCGGCTGCGGGAAAGCGTGAGCGCCGCCATCGGCGGACTCTATAAGCAACGGGAGTCACGGGAGCTCAAGCATTTTCCCGACGTGATCGCTTTAGGCTACGGCCTGTGCTCCAACGGCGTGGTGGGGATCGAAGCCCGGGACGTCCCCCTCGTGGTTCCCCGAACCGACGACTGCATCGCCTTGTTTCTGGGCTCTCAGCAGCGGTATCTGGAGCTTTTCCACACCTATGGCGGCACCTTCTGGCTCAACAACGGATGGGTGGAAACCGCCTTTATTCCTACGCAGGAACTGCTGGAACAGAAGCGGCGGGAGTATGCGGAAAGCTACGGCGAGGACAACGCGGATTTTCTGATGGAACAGGATATGCTGTGGGCGAAAAATTACCGCCACATCGGCTACATATCCTCTCCCGTCTACGCTGCGGCGGCCCATCGGGACACCGCCCGGAAAGCGGCGGCATACAACGGCTGGAGCTATGAGGAATTCCAGGGGGATTCCCGGCTGCTTCGCAAGCTGACGACGGGGGAATGGGACGACCGGGAATTTCTCATCTGCCCTCCCCATCACCGCATCGAATCGGCTTACGACGGCGCCAAGCTGAAAGCGGTCCCCTGTGAAGTTCCTTAGCGCCATAACGGTTCCGCCGGGAGAAAGGCATGAGTGACGATGGAAGAAAAAATCGTTAAGCGATGCGCGGAATACGCGGCGCATTTCGCCGGGCTGTGCGATATCGCCTGCGGCGTATTGGACAGCGCCGCCCAAAAATTCGTGGCGGCGGAGCCGGGCCGGCGGTTTTGTGAGGACTGCGCCTATTCCCGCTGCGAGGAGCTGCAGACCCACTTGTACGGCTGCAGTGAGGCCTATCGCTGGAACGGCAAATATATCTATTATTGTCCCCTCGGGCTGGTTTTCGTCGCCTCCTCCGTGTCGGACGATACCGGCGTCCTGTCCGGCGGTCTGATCGCCGGGCCGCTGGTCATGGGCAATCTGCCGGACACCCTGGAGGAGCTGCCCGATCCCGGCATAGCGGAGCGCGTCTCCTCCCTGCCGGTGTTTACTACCGCCCGCACCAACCATCTGGCGGAGATCCTGGCCGCGGCCACCGGCTATATTGCCGGGCTTCCCCACAGCCGGGCCGGCGGCTTCGTTTACGAGCAGGAAAAAATGCTCAATACCATCTATACCATCCGAGAGCAGCAGGCCGGCGACGAAAGCGCCCTGAATTATCCCATCACCTTTGAAAAGCAGCTTCACGATCTGATCTGCAGCAAGGACAAAACCGGCGCCCAGGAGCTGCTCAACGAGCTGCTGGGACACATCTACTGCGCCAGCGATTTCCAACTGGAGATCATCAAGACCCGGGTGGTGGAACTGGTGGTGCTGCTCTCCCGGGCCACCATCGATGCGGGCGCGGATATCCGGGAGATTTTTCTCTTCAACACCAACTATATCCATGAGATCGAGCAGTTCACCTCCCTGGAGGAATTGAGCGTGTGGCTGACGGGGATCATGCACCGCTTTATCAACTACTCCTTCGATTTCGCCCAGGTCAAGCATTCCGACGTGGTGTACAAGGTGATGGATTATGTCAAGGCCAACTACGCCCAGAAGATCACCCTGGACGATATCGCCCGCCACGTTTTCCTCAGCCGTTCCTATCTCAGCAGTATTTTCAAGGAGGAAACCGGCGACAGCCTGTTCGCTTATATCAATAAGGTGCGGATCAGCAAAAGCAAGATGCTGCTGCTGGACAGCGCCGTTAATCTGGTGGATGTGGCGGGCCTCTGCGGCTTTGACGACCAGAGCTATTTTACCAAGGTATTCAAAAAAGCCACGGGGATCTCCCCCAAAAAATACCGGGATACCCGGGGACAGACCGGCTGAGCCGCTCTCCTGAGAAAAACAGATTACCAATTATGTAAATATTTTTCTATCTTTTGCTCCCGCCACCGGGTAGAATGGGGATAAAGTTGAGCGAACACCAAGGAGGATACACTCATGGCAATTTTGGAAGAAATCAGCTCGTTTCTGCAGAAGGGCCGCGCGCCCAAGGTGAAGGAACTGGTTCAGCAGGCACTGGATGAGGGCGTCCCCCCTCAGGAGATCCTGGAAAAGGGATTGCTGGACGGCATGAGCATTGTCGGGGAGAAATTCAAGAATAACGAGGTCTTTGTCCCCGAAGTTCTGGTGGCCGCCCGGGCGATGAACGCCGGCGTCGCCATCCTCAAGCCCTATCTGGTGGAGGCCGGAGTGGAATCCAAGGGCACCGCGGTCATCGGCACCGTCAAGGGGGATCTCCACGACATCGGCAAGAATCTGGTAAAGATGATGCTGGAAGGCAAAGGCATCCATGTGGTGGATCTGGGCGTGGACGTTTCCGCCGAACAGTTCGTGCAGGCGGCGGTGGACAACAACGCCGATCTGATCTGTTGCTCCGCCCTACTGACCACCACCATGAGCGAGATGAAAAACGTCGTGGAGCTGGCGGAGGAAAAGGGTCTGCGGGATCAGGTGAAAATCATGATCGGCGGCGCTCCCATCACTCAGAGCTTCTGCGACTCCATCGGAGCCGACTGCTACACCGCCGATGCCGCCTCCTGCGCCGACGAGGCCATCAAATTCCTGGCGGGCTGATTCCGTTTTCTCATCGCAACACACACGGGCGGTATCCCTGCAGGGATACCGCCCGATTTTCGTTGATGATGAACCTCCGCC
>CAKTTT010000119.1 GCA_934615635.1 uncultured Eubacteriales bacterium
CCTATATCCTGGCCGAGGCGCTGGCCGCTTCCGTGCTGAAGGACGAATACACGGTACTGGAAACCTATACCGGCCGGGAGCTGGAGGGCCGGGAATATGAACCGCTGTTCGATTTCGTCAAGCCGGAAAAGCCCTGCTGGTACGTCACCTGCGACACCTATGTCACCCTGACCGACGGCACCGGCGTGGTCCATATCGCCCCCGCCTTTGGTGAGGACGACGCCAACGTGGGCAGGCGGTATGATCTGCCCTTCGTGCAACTGGTGGACGCCAAAGGGGAGATGACCAAGGAAACCCTCTGGCCGGGCGTATTCTGCAAGGAAGCCGATCCCAAGGTGCTGGAAAATCTTCGGGGCCGCGGCCTGCTGTTTTCCGCGCCGGTGTTCGAGCACAGCTATCCCCATTGCTGGCGGTGCGGCACTCCGTTGATCTATTACGCCCGGGACTCCTGGTTTATCAAGATGACCGCTGTCCGGGAGGACCTGATCCGCAACAACAACACCGTCAACTGGATTCCCGAAAGCATCGGCAAGGGCCGGTTCGGCGATTGGCTGGAAAATGTGCAGGATTGGGGCATCAGCCGCAACCGGTATTGGGGGACCCCACTCAACGTGTGGGAGTGCGACTGCGGCCATCAAATCTGTGTGGGAAGCCGGGAAGAGCTGAAGAAGCTCTCGGATAACTGTCCGGACGGGGTGGAGCTGCACCGGCCGTACATCGACGGGGTAACCATCCCCTGTCCCAAGTGCGGCAAGCCCATGAAGCGGGTGCCGGAGGTGATCGACTGCTGGTTCGATTCCGGCTCCATGCCCTTTGCCCAGCACCATTATCCCTTTGAGAATCAGGAGCTGTTCCAGCAGCAGTTCCCCGCCGACTTCATCTCCGAGGCGGTGGACCAGACCCGGGGCTGGTTTTATTCGCTGCTGGCCATTTCCACCCTGCTGTTCAACCAGGCCCCTTACCGCAATGTGCTGGTGCTGGGCCATGTGCAGGATGAAAACGGGCAGAAGATGTCCAAGTCCAAGGGCAACGCGGTGGATCCCTTCCAGGCGCTGGAAAGCTACGGCGCGGACGCCATCCGCTGGTATTTCTATAGCAATTCCGCCCCCTGGCTGCCCAACCGGTTCCATGGCAAGGCGGTGCAGGAGGGGCAGCGCAAATTCATGTCCACCCTGTGGAACACCTACGCCTTCTTTGTCCTCTACGCCAACATCGATGATTTCGATGCTTCCCGCTATACCCTGGATCGGGCGACCATGACGGTGATGGATCGCTGGCTCCTCTCCCGTCTCAACACCCTGATCGCCACGGTGGACGGGCATCTGGAGAATTACCGGATTCCGGAGGCCGCCCGGGCGCTGCAGGATTTTGTAGAGGAGATGAGCAACTGGTACGTCCGCCGCAGCCGGGAACGGTTCTGGGCCAAGGGAATGGAGCCGGACAAGATCAGCGCCTATATGACGCTGTACACCGCTTTGGTGACGGTCGCCAAGGTGGCGGCCCCCATGATTCCCTTCATGTGCGAGGATATCTATCGCAATCTGGTCTGCAGCGTGGATTCCGCCGCGCCGGAGAGTGTGCATTTGTGCGATTATCCGGTTTGCGACGCCTCCTTTGTGGATGAGGAGCTGGAGCGGGAAATGGAATCGGTGCTGGAGATCGTCACCCTGGGACGCGCCGCTCGGAATACCGCCAACCGGAAGAACCGGCAGCCGCTGGCCGCCGTGTATGTCCGGGCGGACCGGAAGATCCCCGCATCCTTCCAGGAGATTGTCCGGGAAGAGCTGAACGTCAAGGAATTCCGCTATGTGGAGGATGCCTCCCAGTTCGTTTCCTATACCTTTAAGCCTCAACTGAAGATTCTCGGCCAGAAATACGGCAAAAAAATCGGAGATATCCGCACGGCGTTGGCGGCGCTGGACGGCAGTCAAGCCAAAAAGGAGCTGGATGAGGCCGGCGCCATCGCCATTCAGGCGGGAGGAGAGACCATCCGGCTGACGGCGGAGGAGCTGCTGATCGAAACCGCCCAGACCGACGGCTATGTCACAGCCGAGGACTGGGGCACCTCGGTGGTGTTGGATACCACCCTGACCGACGAGCTGATCGAGGAGGGCTTTGTCCGGGAGATCACCAGCAAAATCCAATCCATGCGCAAGGACGCCGGCTTTGATGTGATGGATCATATCGTCGTTTACCAGAAGGGCAGCGAACGGGTGGCCGAAATTCTTCGGAATCACCGGGAGGAAATCGCTTCCGACGTGCTGGCGGAGGATATCCGCCTGGGTGAGCTGGAGGGCTTCACCGCCGCCTGGAACCTCAACGGCGAAGAGGTGGAACTAGGCGTGAAAAAGATGTAAGATGTTTTAAAGGACAAAACCGTCCCCGGAGCCGGCAACACGGCTCCGGGGACGGTTTTGTTTCTTGTGCAAACGGAGAAAAGACCAATCCAAAAGGCGGTTTTGCCGCTTTACGGATGGTGGAAGGAATTACAACGAATCCATATTCATTTGCCGGACAAAATACAAGCAGAATTGCCCGGGAAATGAGGATGGTTATGACCAAAAACAAGCTTTGGCCAAAAGTCAAATGCGCCGTCGGCATATTCTGTATCGGCGGTTTTCTGTACAATATGATCGAGATCGTATGGCGCGGGTATACCCACTGGACGATGTTTTTTGTGGGAGGCGCCTGTTTTCATGTGATGGGCCGTATCCACACCGGCCTTGAAAAGCTGAATACCTTTACACGATGCGCGCTTTGCTCCCTGGCGGTCACGGCGGTGGAATTCGTCAGCGGCTGTCTTTTCAACCTCAAGATGAAGCTGAATGTCTGGGACTACAGCGATATGCCCTTCAATATCAAGGGGCAGGTATGCCTGCTGTACACCCTGCTGTGGGGGGGGTTGAGCCTGATCGCGATCCCCGTTTACCGGTATTGCCGCGGGAAGCTGGAGGGCGGCCTGAAAAAGCGGGAAAAGAAAGCTATCCGCGAGTGACGCCGACGGCGGGGCAGAATTCCGCCAGAGCACAGCCGCCGCATTGGGGGGAACGGGCGCTGCAGGTATCCCGTCCGAAAAGGACCAGCCGGTGGCAGAAAGCGTTGCTTTCCTCCGGCGGCAGCAGCTTACGCAGAGCCAGCTCCACTTTGTAGGGGTCCTTGGTATCGCAGAGGCCGAGCCGATTGGAGATGCGGATGCAGTGGGTGTCCGCCACGACCACGCCCGGTTTGCCGTAGATATCGCCGCTGACCAGATTGGCCGTTTTCCGCCCCACGCCGGGAAGCTTTACCAGCTCCTCCACTGTGTCCGGCACCACGCCCCCGTATTGATCCCGAAGCATTTGTGCCATGGCCACGATGTCCCGGGCCTTGGTCTTGTACAGGCCGCAGGAACGGATGTAGCCGCCCACCTCCTCCGGGTCCGCCTGGGCAAAGGCCTCCAGGGTGGGATACCGCTGGAACAGGGCGGGGGTAACCATATTCACCCGGGCGTCGGTGCACTGCGCGGATAAGCGGGTGGCGATCAGAAGCTGCAAAGCGTCGGTGTAGGTCAGAGAACAGACGCCTTGCGGATAGACGGTTTTAAGGATTTCCACCGCCCGCAGGGCGGTTTGTTTTTTGTTCATGCCAATCACGACCTTTATCGAAAAAATCCGCCGGAAACCTTGTTTTTTCGCCGCTACCAGTTTATCATGAAGCCATGACGCTGTCAAACGGGGAGGGAAGAAAAATGACCGCCGGTTTTCCGCCGATCGCCGGTAAAGAAGCGCGCCTGTTGATCCTTGGAACCATGCCGTCGGTCAAATCCCAGGAAAAACGGCAATATTACGGGCATCCGCAAAACGCCTTCTGGCCGATCCTCTACGCCCTGTGGGAGCGTCCCCTTGAAGCGGATTATGGAAGGCGCTGCCGTTTTCTGCTGGATCAGGACATCGCTTTATGGGATGTGCTGGCGCGCTGCTGCCGGACGGGAAGCGCGGATACCGCCATCCGGGAGCCGGCCGCCAACGATTTTACCGCTTTCGCCGCGGCGCATCCCCATATCCAGGGCGTGTTTTTCAACTCCCAGAATGCCGGAAAGCTGTATGAGAGGCTTGTAAAGCCGGATCCCTTTTCAGCTTTGCCGAAGATCACGCTTCCCTCTACCAGCCCGGCCCGGGCCATGCGGTTTGAGGACAAGCTGGCCCTGTGGCGGCCGCTGCGGCGTTTTTGGGAAGAAGCGGCGGGAAAATGCTGAGAGTCTGGCGATTCTCTCCTGAAAAAGGCAAAATTTGTCTCGGATACCCTTGCGTTTCGCCCGGCAAAAATGGTATGATAAAAAATATTCGTGTGTAAAGGGGAATGTGCAGCATGTATGAGAATCTGATGGATACCATCGGCTTTGTCAAGGGGGCGGATCCGGAGGTCGGCGGGGCGATGGAGCAGGAGCTGTTCCGGCAGCGCCGCAACCTGGAGCTGATCGCTTCGGAAAACATCGTATCGCCCGCCGTGATGGCCGCCATGGGCAGCGTCCTGACAAATAAATACGCCGAGGGCTATCCGGGCAAGCGGTATTATGGCGGCTGCCAGGATGTGGACGTGGTGGAAAACATCGCCCGCGACCGGGCCTGCCGGCTGTTCGGCGCGGAGCACGCCAATGTGCAGCCCCATTCCGGCGCCCAAGCCAATCAAGCGGCCTATTTCGCCCTGATCGAGCCCGGCGACACCGTTTTGGGCATGAATTTGGCCCACGGCGGACATCTGACCCACGGCAGCCCGGTGAATTTTTCCGGTAAACTGTATCATTTTGTCCCCTATGGCGTGGATGAGGAAACCGGCTACATCGATTATGACAAGGTCATGGCTTTGGCAAAGGAACATACCCCCAAGCTGATTGTGGCCGGGGCCAGCGCCTATCCCCGGGAGATCCGCTTCGATAAGCTGCGGGAGATCGCCGATGCCTGCGGCGCGAAGCTGATGGTGGATATGGCCCATATCGCGGGCCTGGTGGCCGCCGGCCGTCATATGAATCCCGTGCCCTATGCCGACGTGGTGACCACCACCACCCATAAGACCCTGCGCGGCCCCCGGGGCGGCATGATCCTCTGCCGGGAAGAGCTGGCCAAGGCCATCGACAAATCGGTGTTCCCCGGCTCCCAGGGCGGACCTTTGATGCATGTCATCGCGGCCAAGGCGGTCTGCTTCGGCGAGGCGCTGACGCCCGCTTTCCAGAGCTATCAGGATCAGATCTGCAAAAACGCCAAGGCGTTGGCCGCCGGCCTGCTGAACCGCGGCCTCAAGCTGGTATCCGGCGGCACGGATAACCATTTGATGCTGATGGATCTGCGGGAAACCGGTATCACCGGCAAGGAGCTGGAGCATCGTCTGGACGAGGTGTACATCACCGTCAACAAGAACACGATCCCCAACGAGCCGCTTTCTCCCTTTGTCACCAGCGGCATCCGGATCGGTACCCCCGCTGTCACCAGCCGCGGACTGGTGGAAGCGGATATGGAGCTGATTGCCGGCTTCATCGCCGATGCTATCGAGGACTTCGAGGGCAGGGCGGACGCTATCCGCGCCGGTGTGACCGCGCTTTGCGGCCGTTATCCGCTCTACTGATATCATCCGAAGGGAGGCGCACGCCCTATGGCGGCACCTTTGGCGGATCGGATGCGTCCGGAGACACTGGAGGATATTGTGGGCCAGAAGCATTTGCTGGCGCCCGGGAAAGCCCTGCGCAATATCATCGAATCCGGCCGGATCCCCAATCTGATTTTTTACGGTCCGTCGGGGGTGGGGAAGACCACCCTGGCGAGCATTATCGCCCGCCGGACGGATATGCGGCTCCATAAGCTCAACGGTACCACCGCTTCCACCGCCGATATCAAGGCGGTGGTGGAGGAGGTGGATACGCTGGCCGGCGTGGGCGGCATCCTGCTGTATCTGGATGAGATCCAATATTTCAATAAAAAGCAGCAGCAGACCCTGCTGGAGCATATCGAGAACGGCAACATTACCCTGATCGCCTCCACAACGGAGAATCCGTATTTTTATGTGTACGGTGCCATCCTCAGCCGGTCCACGGTTTTCGAATTCAAAGCGGTGGAACGGGAGGAGGTGGAACGGGCGGTGGAGCGGGCTTTCCGGTTTCTGGAGGCGGAGCAGGGAAGCCCCATCGCGACGGAGCCGGAGGTGGCGGCCCATATCGCTTCCGCCTGCGGCGGCGACGTGCGCAAGGCGATCAATGCGGTGGAGCTGTGCGTGCTGGCCACGCCGCCGGATGCGCAGTCCGTCCGTACGGTGACGCTGGACACGGCCAGGCAGCTCGCCCAGCGCAGCGCTCTGCGGTACGACCGGGAGGGAGACGAGCATTACGACATCATCTCCGCCTATCAGAAATCCATGCGGGGCTCCGATCCGGACGCGGCGATTCATTATCTGGCCCGGCTGCTGGAGGCGGGAGATCTGCCCTCCGCTTGCCGCCGCCTGATGGTCTGCGCTTGCGAGGATGTGGGGCTGGCCTATCCGATGATTATCCCGATTGTGAAGGCGGCGGTGGATGCCGCTATGCAGGTGGGGCTTCCGGAGGCCTGCCTGCCTCTGGCCGACGCGGTGGTGCTGGTGGCCACCGCCCCCAAGTCCAATTCCGCCCATAACGCCGTGCTGGCGGCCATGGAGGATGTCCGGCAGGGGCGGTCCGGTCCGATCCCCCGCCAACTGCAAAACAAGCACTTCGACGGCGAGGACAGTCAGCGCAAGGGGCAGTTTTACCTTTATCCCCACGATTTTCCGGATCACTGGACGCAACAGCAGTATCTGCCGGATATCCTCAAGGATACGGTTTACTATATTCCCGGCGACAATAAGAATGAACAGGCGTTTGCGGCATACTGGAACAAAATCAAGCACAGGAGCTGACCTGTGCCGGAGTTTGAGGAGGAGGAACCATGACAAAGGAACAGATCTGTATTCTCATTGCCATGGCGGTGTACATGATCGCCGTGGTGGTCATCGGCGTGATCTGCGCCAGGCGCAACCGCACGGCGGACGATTTCTATCTGGGCGGGCGGAAGCTGGGCCCGCTTGTGACGGCTATGAGCGCCGAGGCATCGGATATGAGCAGCTGGCTGCTGATGGGGCTGCCCGGCCTGGCGTATCTGACGGGTATATCCGACGCGGGCTGGACGGCCATCGGCCTGGCAGTGGGTACATATGTCAACTGGTTGGTGGTTTCCAAGCGGCTGCGCCGCTATACGGTGGTGGCCAAAAATTCCATCACCTTGCCGGATTTCTTTTCCAACCGGTACGGCGATAAATACCGGATCCTGATGTGCGTGTCCGCGCTGGTGATCCTGGTCTTCTT
>CAKTTT010000120.1 GCA_934615635.1 uncultured Eubacteriales bacterium
GAAAACACTGGGCAGGAGCTGACGGCCTTAAAAGAAACGGAAGGGAAAGGACGGATCGTAGATGAAAACACCGTGATTACCAAATGGATCGGCTGTTTTCTTTTTCAAATAACCGTGAACCGGGATATTGCCGGGATAAAGAGAATATGGTATACTGGAAAAGATATGGAGACGGCGACTTGCCTGGAAAGGACAGGACGGATACAATTGATTATTTTGGGAATAGATCCCGGCTATGCCATTGTGGGATGGGGCTGTGTGCGGTATGAGCGGGCGCGGTTTACGCCGCTGGACTTCGGCGCCGTCACCACCCCTGCCGGTATGGATTTTTCTGAGCGGCTGGAGCGGATATATGACGAGCTGGCCCTGCTCCTCGCCCAGAAGAGGCCGGATGCCATGGCGGTGGAAAAGCTGTATTTCAAAAACAACCAGAAAACCGCCATCGACGTGGCCCAGGCTAGGGGAATGGTGCTGCTGGCGGCGCGGAAGGCCGGGGTGCCGCTGTACGAATACACCCCCCTGCAGGTCAAAAGCGCCGTAACGGGCTATGGCAAGGCGGAAAAGCCCCAGGTGATGGAGATGACCAGGCGGCTGCTGGGACTGCGGGAGGTGCCGAAGCCGGACGATACGGCCGACGCCCTCGCTATTGCCATCTGTCATGGACAGACGGGCGGGACGGCGCTGAAGCGGCGGATCGTCGGGGGAGAAATCGGAAAATAACGGAAGGGCAACGGAGGTGCCGCAATGCTGTACAGTGTACGGGGAAAGCTGATCCACATGGAGCCGCGCACGGCGGTGATCGAATGCGCTGGGGTGGGATATAAATGCTTCATTACCATGCATACCGCCCGGCAGCTCCCCGCGTTGGGCGGAGAGGTCATGCTGTACACGATATTGAGCGTCCGGGAGGACGCGGTGGATTTGTTCGGGTTTGCGGATCAGGGGGAGCTGAACTGCTTCCGGCAGCTTACGTCGGTTTCCGGCGTGGGGCCCAAGGCGGCGGTGGCGATCCTGTCCGAGTTGTCGCCGGAGAAGGTGGCCATGGCGGTGGCCTCCGGCGATTATAAAACGCTCACCAGGGCTTCCGGCGTAGGGCCCAAGCTGGCCCAGAGGATTGTGCTGGAGATGAAGGATAAGGTGGGGGCGCTGCAGCCCTCCGCGGGGATGGAGACGCCGGCGGACACGGGAGCGGTTTCCGCCTCCGGAAACGCGGCCCAGGCGGTTTCCGCCCTGTCGGTGCTGGGCTTCTCGGCCGGAGAAGCCTCCGCCGCCGTGGGCAAGCTGGACAGCGGGCTGCCGGTGGAAGTATTGGTGCGTGAGGCGCTGAAAACACTGGGCAGGAGCTGACGGCCTTAAAAGAAACGGAAGGGAAAGGACGGATCGTAGATGAAAAGCGTCAAGCCGGGGAGAGGGCCTTCCTTTATGGGGGGCATCGGCGCGGTCTTCATGGCTTTTTTCGGTGTGATCTGGACGGTCATGGCCGCCAACATGGGGGCGCCCGTTTTCTTTGTCCTGTTCGGCGTGGGCTTTATTATACTGGCCGTTGTATGGGGCGTCTATCATTTTCATAACGCTGCCGGCGGCAACCGCTTTTCCGCTTTTGACATCACCGAGCAGGGGGAAGAGCCGGATCCGTTGGAGAAGCCGCGGGTGCAAACGGCGGATATCACTTTCTGCCCCGCCTGCGGCGCGCAGGTGAAGCGGGAGGACGCCTACTGCCGCCGCTGCGGCGGTAAGCTTTGAGCACAGGGAGGCCGGAAGATGGAAATGGATGTTGAAAACCGCCTGGTATCCACGGAATATATGCCGGAGGACGAGGGCGACAATCCGCTGCGTCCGCGGGCGCTGACGGAATATATCGGGCAGGAAAAGGTGAAGCAGAATCTGTCGGTGTTCATCGACGCCGCCAAGATCCGGGGGGAGGCGCTGGACCATGTGCTGCTGTACGGTCCGCCCGGACTGGGGAAAACCACCCTGGCGGCCATCATTGCCACCGAGATGGGGGTCAATTTCCGCATAACTTCCGGTCCCGCGCTGGAGCGGCCGGGGGATTTGGCGGCCCTTCTCACCAACCTGGATCCCGGCGACGTGCTGTTTATCGATGAGATCCATCGGCTGTCCCGGACGGTGGAGGAAATCCTCTATCCCGCCATGGAGGATTTCGCCATCGATATCATCAACGGCAAGGGGCAGGGAGCGGCCTCCATTCATCTGCCGCTGCCCAAATTCACGCTGATCGGCGCCACCACCCGGGCGGGACAGCTCTCCGCGCCGCTGCGGGACCGGTTCGGCGTGGTGCTGCGGCTGGAGCTGTACACGCCGGAGGAGCTGGGCGAGATCGTGCTGCGCTCCGCCAACATCCTGCATATCCCCTGCGACCGGGAGGGGGCGCTGGAGATCGCCTCCCGTTGCCGGGGCACCCCCCGTATCGCCAACCGGATGCTCAAGCGGGTGCGGGATTTCGCCCAAGTGATGAGCGGCGGGGTGATCACGGCGGATTCCGCCCGGCAGGGGCTGGACCGGATGGAGGTGGATGAGCTGGGCCTGGACATGGTGGATCGGCGGATGCTGGAGGCCATGATTAAGCATTACAACGGCGGCCCGGTCGGTCTGGATACGCTGGCGGCGGTCATCGGGGAGGAAGCGGTGACCATAGAGGACGTTTACGAGCCGTATCTCATGCAGATCGGCTTTATTCAGCGCACCCCCCGGGGGCGAGTGGTGCTGCCCGCCGCCTACGCGCATCTGGGGATCGAGTACATGGGGCAGATGACGCTGGGATGAGGGACTGCATGTAAAGGAAGGTTGCATATGCTGTACTGGATACTGATCGGGTTGGGCCTCGCGGCCGCGCTGGCGGGATTCGCGCTGATGCTGATCACCCAAAGGAAGGAGCAGAAAGCCTGGCAGACGCTGCTGAAGGAGGATAAATCCACCGCGGAGGAGCGGTTCAAGGAGCTGCAAATCCAAAAGTTTGCCGCTCCGCTGCGGTTGTCGCTGTTCCTGATTCTGGGAGGCATGGCGCTGGGCGTGGTGGGACTGATCCTGCGGTAAGGGGCAATCGCGCCCGGTTGTGGCGGGCGACGATACATAGAGACAAAGCGGCAATGTGGGAAAATATGATGCGAAAGAGGTATGCGTATGGGAAGATTGTTTGGGACAGACGGCGCCCGCGGCGTCGCCAATGCGGAGCTGACCTGTGAAACCGCCATGGCCATCGGCCGGGCGGCGGCCATGGTGCTGCTGGAGACGGAGGGGCACCGTCCCCGGGTGGTGATCGGCAAGGATACGCGGATATCCTCCGACATGCTGGAGGCGGCGCTGGTGGCGGGCTTCTGCTCCGTCGGGGCGGACGTTTCCCTGCTGGGCGTGGTGCCCACTCCGGCGGTGGCGTATCTGGTCAAGCAGTACGGGGCGGATGCGGGCGTGATGATCTCCGCTTCCCATAACCCCTGCGAATACAACGGGATCAAGCTGTTCAACGGCGAGGGCTACAAGCTGTCCGACGAGCTGGAGGAGGAGATCGAGGCCATTGTGCTGGACGGCGCGCGGACGCCTCCCTGCCCCACCGGCGGAGACGTGGGGCGGGTGAGCGCCTGCAAAAACGCGGTGGAGGATTATGTGCGCCATCTCCTTTCCGTCACCGACGTGGATCTTCGGGGGATGCGCATTGCCGTGGACTGTGCCAACGGTTCCGCCAGCGCCACGGCGCGCAAGCTGTTTTCCTCCCTGGGCGCGGACTGTGTGTTCCTCAACGACCAGCCGGATGGGACCAATATCAACGAGGGCTGCGGTTCCACCCATATCGAGCAGCTCTCCGAATTCGTCAAGAAGCTGAAATTTTTCGCTGGCGTGGCCTTTGACGGGGACGCCGACCGCTGCCTGGCGGTGGATGAGCAGGGCAATCTGGTGGACGGCGACAAGATCATTGCAGCCCTGGCGCTGGATATGAAGGAAAAAGGGGAGCTGCCGGGAGATGCGGCGGTGGTGACGGTGATGTCCAATTTGGGCTTCTTCCGCTGCTGCGAGGAAAAGGGGATCACGGCGGTTTCCACCAAGGTGGGAGATCGCTATGTGCTGGAAAGCATGGTGAAAAACGGCTACGCCATCGGCGGCGAGCAGTCGGGGCATATCATCTTCCTGCAGCATGCCACCACGGGAGACGGACAGATGTCGGCCATCAAGCTGCTGTCCGCCTGCCGGGAAAAGGGCTGGAAGCTCTCCCGTCTGGCCGGCGTGATGGAGCGGTATCCCCAAGTGATGCTCAACGTCCGGGCCACGGCGGAGCAGAAGGCGAAATATACCGCCGACGAGGCGCTGGCGGCCGAGATCCGGGCGGCGGGAGAGAGTTTGGGCCGGGACGGCCGGGTGCTGGTCCGGGTTTCCGGTACCGAACCGCTGCTGCGGGTGATGGTGGAGGGCAGGGATTTTGATACCATCAACCGACTGGCGGTGGAGCTGGCGGAAAAAATCAAGTCTGCTATCGCGGAATAAGAGAGTTCCCAAAGGAAAGGCGGTCGGCTCCATGAGGACGGCTGAAAACTGGACAGAATACACCCTGCTGGACGCTTCCGGCGGCGAACGGCTGGAGCGATGGGGCGACGTAGTGCTGATCCGGCCGGATCCCCAGGTGATCTGGAATACTCCCCGGACCGATCCGCTGTGGAAACACGCCCATGCCCGCTACCGCCGGTCCAGCACCGGCGGCGGGCAGTGGGAGCGGTTCCGGCCGATTCCGGAGAGCTGGCAGATCGGATACGGCGGCCTGCGGTTTCATCTCAAGCCCATGGGTTTCAAGCACACCGGCCTGTTTCCCGAGCAGGCGGTGAACTGGGAGGCCATGACGGCGATGATCCGGCAGGCGGGGCGGCCGGTCAGGGTGCTGAACCTGTTCGGGTATACCGGCGGGGCGACCCTGGCCTGCGCGGCCGCCGGCGCGCAGGTGACCCATGTGGACGCCTCCAAGGGGATGGTGGCCTGGGGGCGGGAAAACGCCGTCGCCTCCGGGCTGTCAGACAGGCCCATCCGCTGGCTAGTGGACGATTGTGGCAAATTCGTCCAGCGGGAGCAGCGGCGGGGCAAAACCTACGACGCCATCCTGATGGATCCGCCCTCCTACGGCCGGGGACCGGGGGGCGAGGTGTGGAAGCTGGAGGAGCAGATTTATCCGCTGGTGGAGCAATGCGCCGCCCTGCTGTCGGACAAGCCGCTGTTTTTCATCATCAACGCCTACACGGCGGGGTTGTCCCCCTCGGTGATGCGATATATCCTGGGGGTGCTGCTGGAAAAGCGGTTCGGCGGAACGGCCTCGGCCGACGAGATCGGTTTGCCGGTGGCGAACAGCGGCTTGACCCTGCCCTGCGGCGCCACGGCGATTTGGAAGGGATGAGGCGGACGGCGTGAAGAGCGCCGGGAGATGTGTCCTCCCGTGTAGCCGCCGCATCCGATGGTCGGAAGGGGGATGGCTGGTCCTCCCGGCTTCTTCGGTCGGACGGACTTTCACCGCCTTACCGGTGGAGGCTTCTGGTTGCAGAGATGGGCACCATGGGGAGGAGAGGGCGCCCGGTTGGCTCCCCAAACAGCCAAAAAGGCGGAACGCTGCTGGAGAGAAGGGCCGCGGCCCGTGGTGATTCGGTGCGGAGAGAAGGCGCGCCCCTGAACGATATCGTCAGACACGACCCGCCGGGCAGCGGGAAAACCACGACTGCCCCTCTGCTTCACGAGGCAGATAAAAGCCCTTGACTTGAGTTCGGCGGGATCCCCCATTTCGCCATCGGAATTCGCCGCCGGAGATTTCCCGCGAGGAGAAGCCCTTACCTCTGAAAATCCGGTGCCGGTGACGAAGCCGGTGAAAAAGAAGGATATCCGGCATGGATTGGAAACGATCCTCCCAGCCGATTTGGCGGGCAAAAGAGTGAAGGAGATTTCCGGCGCTGTTGCGGGGCGGAGCCATGCGGGGATTGCGCCGTATGTGGGGGACGGCGGGGTAATGCGGGAGCGGCTGCTGAATCGCAGGGGGAAAGCATCTATCAAAAGGATACGGCGTTGGCGATCAACGCGGGAATCCGCGGGCAGGATGGTCTGCCCAATGAAGACCGGTTGCGCGCGGACGGCGGTTCGCCGGAGCTGCCAGCGGAGAAGATACGCGGTCTGCCGGCCCTCATGTGATGGAAAAGGCTGTTTCCCGGGAGGGATCCCCGGGACGATAAGCGATGGAAGGACGAACCATATATGGATATGATCACGGCCCAAGGCGTAATATTTCAATACGACAATCCCGAGGAAGCGCCCCGGCTGGTGCTGGAAGGGATTGACCTTTCCATTGAGAAGGGCTCCTTCGTGGCGCTGCTGGGCCATAACGGCTCTGGGAAATCCACCCTGGCCAAGCACTTCAACGCCATGCTGCTGCCCACCGGCGGCCGGGTGCTGGTGGAAGGGATCGATACGGCGGAGGAGGAGCAGAAATATGAAATCCGCCGGATGGTGGGGATGGTGCTGCAGAACCCGGACAACCAGTTGGTTTCCACCATTGTGGAGGAGGACGTTGCCTTCGGCCCGGAAAACCTGGGGGTGCCGCCGGAGGAGATCCGGCGGCGGGTGGACGACGCTCTCCGGGCGGTGGATATGTACGATTACCGGGAACACGCGCCGGACAAGCTCTCCGGAGGTCAGAAGCAGCGGGTGGCGATAGCGGGGATTCTGGCTATGCAGCCGGACTGCATCGTATTGGACGAGCCCACCGCCATGCTGGATCCCAAGGGACGGCGGGAGGTGCTGGATACCATCCATCGGCTCAACCGGGAGCGGGGGATGACGGTGGTGCTGATTACCCATTATATGGACGAGGCGGCCGGAGCCGACCGGGTGGTGGTGATGGATGAGGGGCGGATTCTGATGGACGCAGCGCCCCGACAGGTGTTCGCCCGGGTGGAGGAGCTGCGGGCGGTGGAGCTGGACGTTCCTCAGCCCACCGAGCTGTGCCACCTTCTGCGCAAGGCGGGCGTTCCGCTGCCCGAGGATGTGCTGACCGTAGAGGAATGCGTATCGGCCCTGTCCCTGCTGCTGTAAAGGATGCGTTAAGAGATGTCAATAGGAAAGGACTTCACAACCATGTCCGTGATCGAAACCCGCAACCTGACCTATACGTATTCGCCCGGCACGCCCTTTGAAAAGACAGCCATGAAGGATGTGTCCCTCTCGGTGGAGCGGGGCGATTTTATCGGCGTGATCGGCCACACCGGCTCCGGGAAATCCACCCTGGTGCAGCATCTCAACGGGCTGCTGCGCCCCACCTCCGGCCCGGTGCTGCTGGTGGGAAAGG
>CAKTTT010000121.1 GCA_934615635.1 uncultured Eubacteriales bacterium
GCTTCCGGCTTCGCCGCCTGCGGCAAGCTGTTCAACAGCCTGTTCGACGTGCCTTATGTGGGAGCGATGGTGGTCAGCGCCGTGGTTATCGTGGCTTATACGGCTATAGGCGGCTTCCTGGCCGCCAGCACCACTGACCTTATGCAGGGCATCCTCATGTCGGTGGCCCTGGTGGTGGTGCTGGTGTTCGGCGTGGTGACGGCCGGCGGCTTCGGCGCGGTGATGGAGAACGCCCAAAGCCTGCCGGGCTTCCTGAGCATGGTGGATTCCTATTCTCCCCAGACCGGAGGCAGCACCCCCTACGGCGGGCTGACCATTGTCTCCATGATGGCGTGGGGACTGGGCTATTTCGGTATGCCTCATGTGCTGCTGCGGTTCATGGCGATCCGGAATGAAAAGCAGCTGAAAACCTCCCGTCGGATCGCCACCGGCTGGGTGGTCATCTCGCTGGTGGCGGCCGTGTTCATCGGCATCATCGGTGCGGCGGCCATACCGGAGCTGGTGGACCGGGGCAGCCTCATCGGGGCGGACAAGGGTATGCTGGACAAGGCGACCGCCGCTTCGGAAACCATCTTCATCAGCATCGCCCACAAGCTGGGGCAGTCGGGGATCTTCCCGGCGCTGGCGGCCGGCCTGATTCTGGCTGGGATTCTGGCGGCCACCATGTCCACCGCAGATTCCCAGCTCCTGGCGGCTTCCTCCAGTATTTCCCAGAACTTCTTTAAGGGCATCCTCTATAAAAAGGCCAGCGACAAGACCACCATGTGGGTGGCCCGCGGGACGGTGATCGTCATCGCCGTTATTGCCATGGTCATCGCGTCCAACCCGGACAGCTCGATTTTCGACATCGTATCCTTTGCCTGGGCGGGCTTCGGCGCCGCTTTCGGCCCGGTGGTGCTGTTCGCTCTTTTCTGGAAGCGGAGCAATCTGTGGGGAGCGCTGGCGGGGATGCTGTCCGGCGGCGCCATGGTCTTCCTCTGGAAGTTTTTGATTAAGCCCTTGGGCGGTGTGTGGGGAATCTATGAGCTGCTGCCCGCCTTTGTGGTAGCCTGCGTGTTCATCGTGGTGGTCAGCCTTCTGACGAAGGCGCCGTCCAAGGAAATCACGGATGCCTTTGAACTGGCGGCTTCCAAGGAACCGCTGGAAGAATAGGCGGACAAACGGCCGGCGTCTTTTGACGCCGGCCGTTTTCAAAGCAAAGGAGCGCAAGCGCATGAAGGTGGTCGTCTGTTCGCTGAATTCCCAATATATCCACTCCGCCTTGGCACCGTGGTATCTGGCAGCGGGGATGGATAGATGGGGAAATCCTTCCATCCTGGTGGAGGTGGTGGAGGGGACCGTCAATCAGGAGCCGAAAAAACTCTTCCGCCGTCTGCAGGATACCCGGGCGGATGTGATCGGATTCTGCTGCTATATCTGGAACATCACCCTGGTCCGGCAGTTGGCCGAAAGGATAAAGGTGTGGAAGCCGGAAACGATTGTGGTGCTGGGAGGCCCGGAGGCCGCCTTTCGGGCGGAGGAACTGCTGATCGGTTGGCCGGCGGTGGATTATATCCAGGCCGGAGAGGGGGAATACCCTTTCGCGCTGCTGATGAACCGTCTGTACGCGGGAAAGGAGCCTGCCGATGTGCCGGGGCTGTGCCGGCGGCTGCCGGCGGGCGGCGTTGCGATACAGCCTCCCTACCGTTCACCGGATCCGCCGCCCTCCCCCTACACCGGCCGCTACTTCGCCGCCCTGCAGGGGCGGATCGCCTATCTGGAAACCTCCCGGGGCTGTCCCTTTTCCTGCGCCTTTTGTCTTTCCGGACGGGAGGATCCGGTTCGCTTTTTTGATTTGGAGCAGGCGAAGGAGCAGCTATTGGCCCTGTCCAGATCCGGTACCAGGACAATAAAGCTGGTGGATCGCACCTTCAACTGCCATCCCGGCCGCGCCCGGGAGCTGTTCGGCTTTATCATCAGGGCCCGGCAGACGGGGGAGATCCCGGAGGGGGTGCGGTTTCATTTTGAGGTGGCGGCGGATCTTTTTGATTCCCAGACGCTGGCGCTGCTGTCCGAAGCGCCGAAAGGCCTTTTTCAGCTCGAGGCGGGCTTGCAGAGCTTTCATCGTCCGACCCTGGAGGCGGTTACCAGGAAAACCGATCTGGAGCGCCTGTGCGCCAATTTGCGAGTACTGCTGGACCAGGGGAATATCCATATCCATATCGATCTTATCGCCGGATTGCCCCGGGAGGATTGGGAAATTTTTCGGGATTCCTTCGACAAGGCTTATAGCTTGTCACCACATATGCTGCAGCTCGGCTTCCTCAAGCTGCTTCACGGCTCCCGGCTGCGGGCGGAAGCGGGGAAGAACGGCTGCGTCTTTTCTCCGGCCCCGCCTTATGAGGTGACGGAAACCCGCTGGTTGTCCCCCCGGGAGCTGCGGCGGCTTCATCTGGTGGAGGACGCGCTGGAACGGCTGTACAACAGCGGGCGGTTCCGCCTGACGCTGGCTTATGTGCTGGCCAGAACCGGATTGCGGCCTTTTGACCTTTTTCTCATGGCGGGGGAATGGGCGGAGGCGCAGGGAGGCACGCAGCGCATCGGGCTGGAGGCGTACACGGCTTGTATGTGGACCTTTTTCCGCGGCTTGAAGGGGATCGAGCCCGCCGGGCTGCGGGATGTCATGGCCTGCGATATATTGCGCAGCCGGCGCGGCGGTTTTCTGCCCGACTGTCTTTATCGGGAGGATGGGCGGCTGAAAAAGCTCAGGCGGGCGGTGGCTTTTCAAGCCGGAAGGGGCGCGGATGGCGTTCAGCGGGCCGTCGTGATACTGGAAAGCCGCAGGGAAAAGGCGGTGGTGGCGGAATACGCCGCCTGCGACCCGGTGACCGGCTGGTATCCGCTTGAATTGGCGGAGGTCGACCGGCTGGAAAAGTCCCTGTATTGAATGAGGCGGCGGCCAAGCACACGCCTTGGGAGCGTCCAGAAAATCGTCCGGCGGATGCCCGACGGATGTCAGGGGATAAAAATGTCGTCTCTTCTTGCTAGCCGTTTAAAACTATGATAAACTGTTGTATAAGGTTGTTCAGTATACTTTGGAGGAAAACGGCATGGCCAACGGCAGCGAAACCAATATCCCCGCCTATAAGACCCTATCGATCAACAACCGCCGGTATTTGGGCAATAAATACCGGCTGCTTCCCTTTATTAAGAGCGTCGTGGAGAGGGAATGCAGCGGCGTTCTCTCCTTTGCCGATATTTTTTCGGGAACAGGCGCCGTTTCCTCCGCCTTCTTGGACAAGCAGATCATCACCAACGATCTGATGTATAGCAACTATGTCTGCAATCTCGCCTGGTTCGGCGCCCAGCCCTACCGGCCCCAGACCATTGTCGAGTATGTGACGCGGTACAATTCTCTTTCTGTCACAGAAGAGAATTATATGACCCAGAATTTCTCCAACACCTTTTTCAGCCATGACGACTGTGCGAAAATCGGCTTTATCCGGGAGGATATCGAGCAGAGCTTCCAGGCGGGGGCCATCAATGAGCGGGAGCGGGCGCTGCTGATCACCTCCCTGCTGTACGCCATGGATAAAATCGCCAACACCTGCGGGCATTACGACGCGTATATCCAGGGGGCGGCATACGAAAAATCGCTGGAGCTCTGCGTTCCCGCCGCCCAGGTGAACAATAATCCCCGCAACCGCTGCCTGAATATGGATGCCAACAAGCTCGTCCGCGAGCTGAAGGCGGATTTGGTGTATATCGATCCTCCCTACAATTCCCGGCAATACTGTGATGCTTATCATGTGCTGGAAAACGTGGCCAGGTGGGAAAAACCGGCGGTCCGCGGGGTGGCCCGCAAAATGGACAGGAGCAGGCTGAAAAGCGATTACTGCACCAAAAACGCCACCCAGGCCTTCCAGGAGCTGATTGAGAACATCCAGGCCAAGTACATCCTTTTGTCCTACAACAATATGGCGACAAAGGGGAACGACCGCTCCAACGCCAAAATCGCCGACGACGATATTCTGCGGATCTTGAGAAAAAAAGGGAAGGTCCGGGTCTTTTCGGAGGACTACAAGGCCTTTACCACCGGGAAATCGGATATTCAGGAAAATCAGGAGCGGCTGTTTTTATGCGTGTGCTCCGGCGGCAGGGAGATGATTCCCTCTCCCTTGAACTATACGGGGGGAAAATTCCGATTGCTGCCGCAGATCCTTCCCTATTTCCCTGAAAATATCGATTGCTTTGTGGACCTGTTCTGCGGCGGCTGCAATGTCGGCATCAATGCGGACTGTAAAAAGATCGTATTCAACGATCAGAATCGGAAGCTGCTCCAGCTTTATCTCACCTTCCGGCGGCTGGGCCGGGAAGCTGTTTTTGAACGGATCCGGCGGATAATCGAGAGATACGGATTATCCCAGGTAAGCGAACGCGGATACGCGTATTATGGCTGCGACAGCTCCGCCGGACTGAGCCGGGTCAATAAGGAGCCTTACCTCCGGCTGCGCAGGGATTTCAACGCCGTCCGGACGGAGGACGACGAGTATTTCATCATGCTCTATGTCCTGATCGTCTATTCCTTCAACAACCAGATCCGCTTCAACCGCAAGGGGGAATTCAATCTGCCCGTCGGCAAACGGGATTTCAACCGGAAGCTGCAGAAAAAGCTGGCGGCTTTCATCGACCGGCTGCAGACGCGGGATTGCCTTTTTAGCTGGGAGGATTTTAGGAGCTTCGACATTTCCGCTCTGACGCCCGCCGATTTCGTGTACATCGATCCGCCCTATCTGATCACCTGCGCCACCTATAACGAACGGGACGGCTGGAACGAGGAACGGGAGCGGGAGCTGCTGGCCTTTATGGATAGGCTGCATGAGCACCGCATTCGCTTCGCCCTGTCCAACGTCCTGCGCAGCAAGGGAAGGGAGAACCGCTTGCTGCTGGAATGGCTGGAGGCGAATGCATCCCAATACCGTGTGATCCGCCTGGAGTATTCCTACGCCAATTCTAACTATCACACAAGGGATAAGACCCCGAACAGCGAAGAAGTACTGGTGGTGAATTATTAAGGAGGTGGGTCCATGCCGTATGGCAACATCCCTTATAAAAGCTTTTGCTGGTCGCTGGGAACCACAAGCTTCCGTACAAAGAATTTCAATCAGCGCATCGAGCGGCAGCTCTCCCTTCTGGACGAATTCTGGAGCCGTCCCGAATATCGGTGGGGCGATTGGGAGGGAGACGGCCTTCTCCAGGCGGCGTATTACGACTTCATGCAGCAAAAGGGCTTTGTGGAGGGGGACGCCAACAACAAGCCCAAGGACGCCAGGGAAAAAACCTCCGGTTTGGTGGATATCGGGTTGATTACCGAGGGGCGCCGCCTCACGCCGGCGGGACAGGCGCTGCTTTCCCTCAGCCAGGCGGGAGATTTCGCGCCGGACAACCCGCTGGGCATTCCGAAGGACAGCTATCTGTATCTCAAGCAGCTCCTTAAAACGGCGAATCGCATGGGCGGCGGCTTCGTCAGGCCCTTTTTGGTGCTGCTGCGGCTCCTTTCGCAGGTGGAATACCTGACGCTGGACGAATACACCTATTTGCTGCCGCTGTGCATCGATCGGGAAACCACCGACGCCATGCCGGAAAAAATCCGGGCGCTCCGGAGCGGGAGGCTGGAAATCGATGCCATTATTCTGGAAACGCTGCTTTCTATGGAGAACGTCCAGGAGGCGCTTTCCCTTTTCTTAACCCATGAGGTGACGGAGGAGCTGATCTGCACCATCGGCTTCAACCGCAAAAGCCGCAGCTACGACAAGCCCTATTATCCTCTGTGGGAATCCTTCCGGCGCTTTTATCTCCAGGGAGAGTCCGCCGCCATCATGGAAATCCATCGTGCAACCTGTCAGATCAAAATCGGCAGATACTGGCGCAGCCTTCTGTTCGATACCGCCTCCGCCAAAGCGATAGCCGCCGACCCGGAGGGACATTTGATGCAAACGGCTTTTTCCTTTGTTCGCACGGAAAGCGAACTGAAGAGGCTTTTCTTTTCCACCATGCATCTGTTTAAGGCAAAGGCCACCCTCCACGACTATCTCGACCTCAATCGGCGGTATATTAAAAACACCGACGTGGTTCTCTTTGAAGATGAAACGGTCCGGCTGGATATCGTACCGAAGCAGTTTTTTCACCCCTATGCGCAGGAACTTTATGATCTGGCCTTCACCCCCTGTCCTTTGCTGCAGGAGGATTGTTCCCTTTCCGCCATCGCCCCTTTCCTGGTGGCCAGGGAGGAGGTCATCATCAGCGGTATCAATCGGGAGCTGGGCACCCATGTAACCACCATGGCGGAGGCGCGGCAGGCGGTGGAGGATGTGCGCTACGCCAGGCTGCAGCGTCTGATCGACACAAAATTTTCCGATGATCAGCTTCTTCGTCTGCTGGATTTATTCGAGGAGCGCCGGGACGATGAGATCAACGCCTTAGTCACCGATAACGCGGATATCCCCACCATTTTCGAATACGTGCTGGGGATCATCTGGTACAAGGCCAGCGACAGGCAGGGCAGGCTGCTGGATTATCTCAAGCTGTCGCTGGAAGCCGATCTGCTGCCCAAGACCCATGCGGCCGGCGGCGAGGCGGATATCGTGTATGAATATCCGGCTACCGCGGATTATCCGGAGCATACCCTGCTGCTGGAAGCCACGCTGGCCAACGCGGGCAATCAGCGGAGCATGGAAATGGAGCCGGTATCCAGGCACCTGGGACAGCATCTGCTCCGGTCGGGCAACCGGCATTCGTATTGCGTGTTTGCCACCAATTATCTCAACATCAATGTGATTTCCGATTTCCGCAGCCGAAAAACCACCATTTGGTACGATACGGCGGATTATTCCCATTCCGTTGACGGCATGAAGATTATCCCCATCCAAACCTCCGATCTGAAAAGAATCGTTCAAAATCATATCCGGTACGCCGCGCTGTATCCCCTTTTCGAGCAGGCTTTCGCTTCCTCTCAGCCTCCCCACGTCTGGTATGAGGAATGTGTGAAGGGGGCTTTGTCCGGCGTCCGCCCCACCTCCGCTGTGTGAAACAAGCAGGCCCTGCCAGTCCACAATCTGGCAGGGCCTGCTTGTTTATATGCGGGATTGTCAGCGCACTTGGCGAATGGCTGTCTGCCGCAGATCCTCCCGGGTGACGCAGCCGGTCAGAAGGATCAGCAGGCCGTAAAGCAGCACGGCCGCGATTCCCACAAGGCAGAGATGGGGAAGGAGGGGGAGGGAGCGGATGAAGGGGATACGGT
>CAKTTT010000122.1 GCA_934615635.1 uncultured Eubacteriales bacterium
CGCACTCCTCGAAATCGAGCAGGTTGCCCAGCACGTTGAAGAGGTTCTCCTTGGCGAAGTCGGTCGTGGGCCGCGCTGGTGGAAAAGCAGGAGCTGGAAGGGGAAAAGACCTTTAAGAATCCCCGCAATGCGGCGGCGGGTTCCCTGCGGCAGAAGGATTCCGCCGTCACCCGCAGCCGGAATCTGGCTATTTTTGTATTCAACCTGCAGTTGGTGGGGGGAAAGGATATCCGGACTCACTCCGCTTCCCTGGAACAGATGAAAAATTGGGGATTCTCCATTATCCCCTTTTACAAAACCGCCGCTTCCATCGATGAGGTGATCGAGGAAGTGGCGAGGATCGGTCGGGAACGGGCTTCCTTTTCCTTTGATATCGACGGTGCGGTTGTAAAGGTGGATGACTTTTCACACAGAGAGCTGTTGGGCAGCACCTCAAAATTTCCCAAATGGGCGGTGGCCTTCAAATATCCGCCGGAAGAGAAGGAAACCACCGTCCTAGACGTGCAGGTGAATGTGGGCCGCACCGGCGTACTGACCCCCACCGGCGTTTTTGAGCCGGTGACGCTGTCCGGGACAACGGTAAGCAGGGCCTCCCTCCACAACGAGGATTTCATCAAGGAAAAGGGAATCGGCATCGGCGACCGGGTGGTACTGCGCAAGGCGGGGGAGATCATTCCCGAAGTGGTGCGGGTAGCCGCTCATGCGGCGGACTCCCGGCCCTTTCAGATGCCGGATCACTGTCCCTCCTGCGGTTCTCCTGTGACCCGGGAGGAAGGAGAAGCGGCGCTGCGGTGCAACAACCCCGAATGTCCCGCCCAGTTAGTGCGGCATTTGATCCATTTCGCTTCCCGGGACGCCATGGACATCGAGGGATTGGGACCGGCGGTGCTGGAGCAGTTGGTGGGAGAGAAATTGATCTGTAATGCTTATGAGCTTTACGGCTTGAAGAGGGAAAATCTGGTGGAGCTGGAGCGGATGGGGGAGAAATCCGCGGATAATCTGCTGGCGGCCATCGAGAAATCCAAGGAATGTGATTTGTTCCGCGTGATATACGCGTTGGGAATCCGTCATATCGGGCAGAAGGCGGCCAAGCTGTTGGCCGACCGTTTTGGCTCCATGGAAGCGGTGATGGCCGCCGGCCTGGAGGAGATCAACGCTATCGACGGTTTCGGCGGGATTATGGCGGAAAGCGTGGTGCGCTTTTTTGCGCTGCCTCAGTCCCGACATTTTGTGGAGCAGCTTCAGGCGGCGGGGGTGAACATGCTCTGCCGGACGGAGCGGACGGACAGCCGGTTCGCCGGCATGACCTTTGTGCTCACCGGCACCCTGCCTCATCTCAAGCGGGACGAGGCGGCGGCGATGATCGAAAAGCTGGGCGGGAAAACCGCCGGAAGCGTTTCCAAAAAGACCTCCGTGGTGCTGGCGGGGGAGGATGCCGGTAGTAAACTTGTCAAGGCGCAGCAGTTGGGAATACGCGTCATTGATGAGGAAGAATTTATGGATATGGTCAACGCCTGACTCCATAGACGCGCTTTTCCTCCAGTTTGGCCGGGAATGTTGAACGGAAAGGATGGATTTGGATGAAACGGATGCTTGCGGGGCTGCTGGCCTTGGTTATGACGGTGGGGATGGCCGGCTGTACAGGGGATAAGACCACCTCCTCCGCTGGGGAGCTATCCTCCAGGGAGGAATTATCCAGTGTTCCGCCGGTGCTGGGGCTGGAGCTAGAAAAACTGCTGACCGCACAGGAGGTATCCGCGGTGCTGGAGCAGGAGATGGCGGGGCCGGAGGTATATGAAGGTGGAATCTGGATCCGTTTTTCCTCGCCGGATTATCAGGTGCTGGTGGACATCAATATGGACAAGGCTACTCAGGAAATGTTCGAGCAGGCCTGCTCGAATTATCCGGACCTGAGGGACGATGAGGAAAGCGGCGAAAACGCCAAATGGAGCACCTCCGCGCAGGAGCTGCTCAAGCTGGAAAAGGGCTATATGATCGGGATTCGGATGACCGAGCCGGGAGCGAAGAAGATCACCATGCTCAAGCAGGCTCGGGCGATATTGGAAATACTGACGGCCAGACTGCCGGAAGGCTGAATAGGGTTTGGATAGAGAAAAGCAGGGGGCTGTAATCCCCCTGCTTTTTATCGCTTATTTTCATTGTACGGCATACAAGAGCCTCTGCTGATACCGGCGGGGCGACATGCCATAGTGCTTTTTGAAAGCATTGGAAAAATAGGCGGGGTTGGAAAAACCAAGAATCTCGGCGATTTGGGAAATGCCAAAATGCTGCTGTGCCAGGAGCCTCCCGGCCTCCTCCATGCGGACGGCGGCGATGTAGCGGGCGGGAGAGAACTGGCTTTCCGCCTGGAAAATATTGCGCAGCGTCCGTTCCGACACATGCAGATGGTTTGCCACGGCCTGCACGGTAGCGGTGTCGATATGGGCGCGCAGGTAAAGATCAGCCTGAGAGAAAAGCGCATCCGATCCGCGCTTCGCCGATTTGCCGGATATCGTATCCTGACAGGCGCACAGCAGGCAGGAAAACAGGGCGGAAGCGGCCTGTGGATTTCCGTTTTTCAGCCGGTACAGGCATTGCCGCAGCAGCGGGAGATCCCCTTCGGCCAGACCATGGGGATAGGGGATGTTATAGGCCAGCCGTATAGGGACGGGGGTAAATTCCACCCACCAGAAAAACCAGTCGTCTTCCAGGCAATAGTAATGAAAATCCCCCTTGGGGGAGAAGAGGAGCAGATCCCCCGCCTTTACCGTCAGCCCCAGGTGGGCCAGCCGCCCCTGCCCTCGGGTGACGTAAAGCAGCACAGCCGTATCCGTTTTGTAAGGATGATGATGAACGGAATAGCTTTTGTCAGCTTCCACATAATAGACGGATTTTAGGGAAACAGCGGGCGCAAAGGCCGGTTCGCTCAGAAGGGAATACTCCGCTCTCATGTCCATCGCCGCCTCCTTCCGCGCCGTATATTTTACGGGTGCGTCCTCTCTTTCATCATATCATGGACAGGCCCTCTCCGCAATCCCCGCCGGCAGAGAAGTTTGCCGGAAATTATAACTTTTCTTCCGCTTTGTTTATTTACTTGCGGCTATGTCCGTCCTATACTGATCCATAGGAGATGAATAATGACAGGCGGGAGGAAGGACAATGGAAACCAACCAGGCAAAAGCGATACGGAAAATGCAGGATTTTTACGCCTTCAAGCCGGATGCGGAAATTGTGCAGAAGGAATTCGGCTTTTATGTGCTGGATAAGTGGCAGGAGCAGGGATATTTGAAAAAACCGGACGAGGTGGAGGATTACTGGGGCTATTTGTGCGGTATTTTCCACTATGATCCGCCGGCGCTAGTGGATGTGATGGGCCTGGGGTGGTGCGAGGCGGAGCTGTTTCCCCGTTTTGAGGAAAAGCTCCTGGAGGACAGAGGGGATCATGAGGTGATCCAGGATTTCGCTGGGCGGGCCGTGCTGATGTTTAAGGGTAGAAGAGAGGGCTTTATGCCGGAATATATCGATCACCCCGTCAAGGATTGGAGAACCTGGGAGGAAGACGTCAAATGGCGGCTGGATCCACGCAGCGAGGGGAGGAGCCGCTTGACGGAAAGTCAGCTTCGCCGTGCTGTCGAGGGACAAAAGCAGGGACTCCATATCACCCAAAGGGTCATCGGCGGTTATATGTATCTGAGAAGCCTGATGGGGCCGGTGGATCTGTTATATAAGTTTTACGACGAGCCGGAGCTGATCCACGATTGTATGCAGACCTGGCTGAAGCTGGCGGATCATGTGATCGCCGTGCATCAGGAGCAGGTATCCTTTGACGAGCTGTTTTTCGGTGAGGATATCTGCTATAACACAGGGAGCCTGATATCCCCCGATATGATCCGGGAGTTCCTGTTCCCCTATTATCAGCAGCTAATCGACAACATGCGCAGACGGAACCGGGGCAGGGAGCTGGTGCTGCAGTTGGATACCGACGGCTACTGCAACGCGGTGATCGACTTGTACCGGGAGTTGGGCTTTCGCTATTTTTCCCCCTGCGAGGTCGCTTCCCACTGCGATGTGGTGGAGATCGGCAAGCAGTACCCGGATCTGCTGCTCTCCGGCGGGATAGACAAGCGCGTTCTGGCCGGCTCCAAGGAGGATATCGCCCGGCATGTGGATTCCATCATGTCCTATATGAAAAAGCGCGGGGGCTACATCCCCACCTGCGATCATGGGGTGCCGGCGGAGGTTCCTTTTGAGAATTATCTGTATTACCGTGAGCTGATGAGCCGGTATTGACCGGCGGCGGGGAAAGGAGCGGCAGGATGCTGAGAGTCGAGCGTTTGCGGTGTTCGGATCGGCAGAATCCCATGGGGACGGATCGGGATATCCGGTTGAACTGGCAGTTGGAAAGCGATAGCGGGAATATCATGCAGCGCGCTTACCGCATTGTGGCGAGAGGGGAGGAGGGAGAGCTGCTGTGGGACAGCGGCGTGGTGATCTCCTCCCGGCAGCAGGCGGCATGGCCGGAGGAGATCCCCTTGCGCTCCCGGCAGAGGGTGCTTTGGAGGGTGGAAGCGGAGGATTCCGCGGGAAACACGGCAGTGAGCGAGGAGGCTTTTTTCCAGACCGCCTTGCTGGAGCAAACCGACTGGCGCGCCAAATGGATCATCCACCCGGAGGTACACGACGCCTACGGCAATACCGACCAGGATCGGGCGCTTCCCTCCTATCTGTTCAGAAAAGAGTTCTCCGTCGGGAAAAAGATCCGGCGGGCCAGCCTGTATATCTGCGGCCTGGGTTTTTTTACGGCGCGCATCAATGGCCGTCCCGTCTCGGACGAGGTGCTGGCGCCGGCGTTCACCCGGTATGACCGGCGAACGCTGTACGCTTCCTACGATATCACGCCCCTGTTGCAGGAACAAAACGCGCTCGCCGTTTCGGTGGGGAACGGCCGGTATAATGGCTTCTCCGACGGGGTGTGGAACCTAAAATGCGAGCCGTGGAGAAGCTATCCCAAGCTGATCGCCCAGCTTCATCTGGACTATGCCGACGGCACCGAGCAGCGGATCGGCACGGATAAAAGCTGGAAAACCCATCCCGGCCCGGCCTACTTCAACTGTATCGACGGCGGCGAACGCTACGACGCCCGGCTGGCGCCGGAGGGGTGGGAGCAGAGCGGCTACGATGACAGCCAGTGGACGGCGGCAGAAATCTCCAGGGGCACGGGGGGCCTGCTGTATCCCTCCACGCTGCCGCCCATCCGGATAACCCAGAGCCTGCGGCCGTTGACGGCGACGCGCAACGGGAAGGGAACGGTGTATGACTTTGGCCAGAATCTTTCCGGCTGGGTCAGGATCACCGTTGCGGGAGAGCCAGGCGCCGTGGTTTCCATACGGATGGCGGAGCAGCTTCGGGAAGGGGATATCTACCATGGAGAGATCGCTTCCCAGTATGCGGATCAGGAGGACTTTCAGTTGGACCGGTACACCCTGGACGGCCAAAAGGAGCAGACCTGGGAACCCTCCTTTACCTATCATGGCTTTCGGTACGCGCGGATCAGCGTAACGGAGGGGAAGGCGGAGCTCCGCGAGGTTCTGGCCCGATGCGTCCATACCGATTTGGAGCCGGCCGGTTCCTTTCACTGCTCCCATCCGCTGCTCAATCAGATCCATCATATGTGCGTCTGGTCCACCAAAACCAATTTTCACGGTATCCCCACCGATTGCCCCTCCCGGGAGAAGAGGGGATGGACGGGGGATGCGGTGACCTCCGCGGAGCAGGCGCTGTTCAACTTCGATATGGGCGCGGCCTACAGCAAGTGGCTGGAGGATTTCCGGGATTGCCAGCGGCCGGACGGCAGCCTGCCGGGCGTCGTCCCCACCGGCTATTGGGGATATACCTGGGGGAACGGCCCCGCGTGGGATGCGGCGTTGCTCTTCCTTCCCTGGTATATGTATGTTTACACGGGCAACCTGTCCATTTTGAAAAAGACCTATCCCATGATGGCGCGGTATATGCGCTATCTGGAAGGGATGGCGGACGGCGGAATCGTGGAATTCGGCCTGGGAGACTGGAACGAGCCGAATTTCGGACAGGGCTATCAATATCCTCTGGCGCTGTCCGACACGGCGTTTTACAAGGCGTTTGCAGATATCCTTTCCAAAATAGCCGCCCTTCTGGGCTTCCCCCAGGAGGCGGCAGAATACCGCCGCCTGGCCGCGGACGTCAAGCGTTCCTTCAGGGAGCGGTTTATCCTGCATAATAAGGAGAGCTTTTCGGAAAGTCAGACCGCCTACGCCCTGATACTGTGCCTCGGCCTGTACGAGGAGGAGGAAAGGCAGGCGCTGGCGGAGGAACTGGCGGAGCTCGTCCGGGCGGAAGAATACGCCTGTGACTTCGGCCATTTGGGCTGCAAATATGTCTTCCGCGCCCTGAGCGAAAACTGCCATGCGGATATGGCTTATCGGCTGGCCACCCGGGAGGAATATCCCTCCTTCGGCTATATGCTCCGTCAAGGAGCCACCACTCTTTGCGAAGGGTGGAACATGGCCTGCTCCAACAACCATCACTATTTCAGCGGCATTGGGGAATGGCTCTATAAATCTGTCGCAGGTATCCTGCCGGACGAAAATCACCCGGGCTTCCGGCATATTTGGATCCGGCCGCAGCGATTTGAGGGTATCCATGAGCTGCAGGCGTCCCACATGACGCCTTACGGGGAGCTGCAGGTGGGCTATTGGATTTCAGGCGAGGCAATGCATTACCGTATAGTGATTCCCGTCGGCTGCACGGCCACCCTTGATCTGCCGCTAGGGTACCGGCTGATAGACCATGGGGGTAGGTTAACCTCCGGCAGTCATGAATTGACCGTGTTCTGCGGAAGGTGAGCCGCTTTTCTGTTCAGAGGAGCTTGTCTTTCCGGTGCCCGTTATGGGCGGCAATATAGTATTTGTCTGAAAAGGGGAACGCCTTGACATAGCTTAAAGGGACTTCAAAGGCAGTCGAGGCGTTCCGGGAAGTTTTCCACGGTTTATATCCCATTGCTTTATCCAGCTTTAGCAGACGGGCTGTGGGGAATTTCTGCCAGGGGAAAAAGGACGGCGCGTAAACGGAATTCATGCCAAAAACTCCCCCGCTATTTTTTTGTGGCGGGGGAGTTTTTGGTTTTATAAAGCAGGAGCCAAGGATTCACTATACCGGCCGTCATGTTAGGCTTTCTCCCGTACGCCCGTCAGATCGAAGGCAGGGATATACCGGGTGCCGGCGCTTTCCCGCTCCTGGAC
>CAKTTT010000123.1 GCA_934615635.1 uncultured Eubacteriales bacterium
TTGGCATAAAACTGCATGGTGATGCGCTCGGCGGTGGAGATGTCGGAGGCCTGCCGGGCATAGGAGGTGGCGTTCGCCTGGACGGCGGCGCCCACCAGGCCCTCCCCTTCCTCCGGAAGGATCACCACCACGTGCTCCCCGTCGATTCCCACCGCCGCGGTGCCCGCGTTGGCGTATTCCTGCGCCTCCAGGTGGGTGCAGGCCCTCCAGCCCATGTAATCCTCGCTCATCAGGGTCAGCAGGGTCTCCCCGCAGCTCCCCGCGGGAAAGGGCACCCCCATGTTGTCAAAGATCGCCTTGGCCGCCGCCGCGGAATCGGACGCTTCCGCCGCCCCGTTGGCCAGCGTCCACTGCGCCACGTTTTTATACTGCGTTCCGGTCATTTTTCGCACTGTCCTTTCTCTCGTTTTCTTCTTTGACCGCTTACCACATCCGCTCCAGCAGCGATTCCTGCCGGATGTAGTCCTCGTTCGCCGTGATATCGCCGTACCGGATGACCCCGCTCTGCCACAGGTCCATTTCCTCCGGCGTCAGGGCCGACGGGCAGTACGGCGCCCATTCCTCGGGTTCTCCCTCCACCTTGGGCTCGGTGGCCCAATAGACCGGGCGCAGCTCATCAACGGAATCCGTAGCCTGGACATAGTGGCTGCACTGGCGGTCGAAATTGAAGTTTTTGGAGGAATCCGTGTTGCCGATGAAGCCGGGAACATAACCGGCGGCGACCAGGGTTTCCGCGAAGGTGAGCATCCAGTTGTGGGAGACGCTCCATTCCGGCCGGATTTCCGCGAACAGAGCCACACCCGCGTGATCGGGCACTCCCAGCGCCTTGGCCGCTTCCACAGCGCGAAGCCCGTCCTCCATACCGTCGGAGGCGGAAACCCCCGCCTCGGTGAGATCCCGCAGGATCAGGGCAACTTTGCAGTTTTTCTCCCGGAGGAACGCCAGCTCCTCCTCTTCGATCCGATCCTCGCCGGTGAGAGCGCGCCCCCAGAAAGCGGGAAAGCTGTTCTGCCGCATCACCCAGTCGTAAAGGCGGTAGCCGTTGGTCAGACGCTTGTTGGCGGGCGTCGTGGAATCCACGCCAAAGATGATAGCCATGTGTTCCTTCTCCTTTATGTTTCATTTTTCAAAACCTGTCGACCGGTTTCATCCATAAAAGAGCGCCTCCCTCCTTTTTTGTAAAGGAGGTTTTTTCCGCCCTATTCGCTCAACGCCCGCCGCAGCTTGCCCAACGCGGACAGCTTGCGCTGATTGACGCATTGCCGGGATACCTTTTTCATCCGCGCGATTTCCGAGATGCTGTAGCCGTAATAAAAATGAAGAAGGATGATCTCGTATTCGTTGTCCGTCAGGTAGTCGTGCAGATCTCCTAGGTCCAGAGGTCCCACGTGCATCTCCGGAACGGCGGCGTTCCTGGCCTCATACGCTTCCGTCAGCTCATCGAGAGGTGTGTGGAACTGGTCATAGCGGCGCTGTGCCTTGGAAAGGGCGATATAGCGGTGATACATCGTTTTACCGATGTAGTTCACCACGGCGCCATCGCTCCGGTTGGCCAGCCTGGCGGTATCCAGCCGGGCAATGACATCCACCAGCGCAGCCTGCAAATCGCAGTACGCGTCCGGATATTCCAGATTGCGGGCGTGCTTCTTCAGCAGCGGCTCAAACAGCAAAAGCAGTTTGAGCAGTTCAAGCGATTCCGTTTTGGATGCATCCACCAAATCACAGAGATAAGAGGTTTCCATCGCCGGCAGCTTGTCCACATTTGCGCACACAAAGCCTATCTCCTTTATATAAATGTCGAATTATATATAAAAGAAGCGGCCCCTGACAAAACGTAAACTTCCACCATTTTATAGAAAATAAAAATATTATTTTTCTTTTATAATCTTATTATATAGGCTATTTTGCTTATACTTCTAGGTATTTTATCATATCTGCTTTATATTGTTTAGGAGGGATCCTCCGCTTGTGCCGGGCACGGGCCAAATCCACCGGTCTATCGTCGGAGCCGCCATTTCTGCGGCAGATTCCCAATCAAAAGGCACCCATGAAACATCATCATGGGCGCCTTCCTGTCTATTCCGGGTGGATAGCCGAGTCCCTCTTTTCTCCGCAGCGTTCCTCGCCGTTTTTTCGGTTGATCCAGGCGGTGGAGGCATCCATAGCGGACCGGCAGGCCTCCGTCCGGTCCAGTGCGTTGAGCATGACAAAATCGTGGATGATGCCCTGGTATTGCAGCGCCGTCACATCCACGCCCGCCATACGAAGCTTGCAGGCGTAGGCTTGGCCCTCGTCCCGCAATACATCCGCCTGCCCGTTGATGATCATAGCGGTGGGAAGACCTCTGAGCTCCTGCAGCGAAGCGCGCAGAGGAGAGGCAGTGATCTGCCGGCGATCCGCCGCCGACGGGGCGTATTGATTCCAGAACCACCGCATCCCCTCCCGATAGAGATAATACCCGCAGGCGAACTCCCGATAGGAGCCCGTGTCGAAGCAGGCGTTGGTGACGGGGTAATACAATAGCTGCTTGTGTATCCGAGGGCCGCGGCGCCCTTTGGCCAATATGGCCGTCACAGCGGCCATATTCCCGCCCACGCTGTCCCCCGCTACGGTCAAGGTAGCGGGATCGAAGCGGCGGCCCATCTCCTTCATGATGGCGGGAATCCGGCACAGAACAGCGTAGCACTGTTCAATCGCCGTGGGATATTTTGCTTCAGGCGACAAGCTGTATTCCGGGAACACCACCACCGACCGGGTGCGAGCGGCTAGCTCCCGCACCAGCTTGTCGTGGGTGTGCAGGTTGCCAAAAACCCAGCCCGCGCCATGCACATAAAGAATCACATCCGCCGGATCCCCGGCTCCCTCCGGGATAAGGACATAGACGCGGATCCGTCCCCACCGGCCGGTATCCACCTCCAACCCGGTCACGTCGGCCGGATATTTATACACCGGTGAATCCTGCGCGGCGTCCAGTATCGCCCGACCGCGTTCCGGCGGAAGCTGAAAAATCAGCGGCGGCTTGGAATTCTCCAGACAAACCTGTTCCGCCGCTTTTTCCAGCGGTATGCATCGTTTCATAAACCCTCTCCTTTCATCAGATAACAACCGTTAAATGTAATAATCCAAAATCCATCACCCGATGCAGTATATTCCTCCGCCTGCGCTGAGGTTCCCTTCCGCCCTTGTCCACCGGGACACAGGAACAATCGGCCGCCGGGGAAAAGCTGTAACTGCACAAAACGGACGGCATAAAAAGGCGCAAAACGCAGGAAGACCGTTACCTTTTCGGCGCCGGCCTTCCCTACGTGAATGAATTCTATATAAAAGCCTCTCTACCGGGCGCGTGGAACGGGAAAAGCAACTTTCCTGGCCTCATGGCGTATTCGGGTCGTTGAGCGGACAAAATGACGGCTATGCCGCGATCAATGTTCGCGGCGACGCACGGCCGGCGAGAAGGTGGGGAGATCCCCCTCATGCCGTCCGAAGTAGCGGAGAAAGTCCAAGCAAAACGAAGAAACCCCGGCGCATTTCTGCGCCGGGGTGAAGTGGAAGAGAGCCTGTTTTTCGCCTATCCAGGCGGTTACCGTTCGCCATCGCAATCGCAGCCGTGGCCCTCGCTCTTGGGCGGGAAGAATTCCTCCACGGGGAAACACATCTTGCGGAACAGGTCGCAGGGATTGTCGCTGGTCGGGCAGCATTCCTTGCTGGGCATACAATAATCGTATACCGGCACCAGCATTTGAACGTTACGGATCAACTGTACAATGGTGAAGATACCGATGGTGACGTATACGATCTTGCCGTTATTGTCGTCGCAGAAGTTGCCGCCGTACCGACGGGTGATGCACTCCGGGATACAACTGCAGTTGCAGCAACAATCGCAGGAGCAGCAGCCGCATTCGCAAGCGTCCACCACGCGGGCGGAAAGAACGATGGGCTCGGCAACCTGTACGCTGCACCGGGGCGCGTTGCGGGTGGGCATCTCCTGGCGGTCGGGGGCGTCGTCACGGAATTCGCTGTTGAAAACGCGGACATTGCCTTCGCTGCCATACAGGATCACTTTTTTCTCAAAAATGCCGATGCCGTTGACGACGGTGCAGGGCACGCCGTGGCCGGCGTAGACCTCCACCTGGATCTCAAAGAAGAAGGTCAGGTCGCAGGAATAGTATCCGCGGTTGAAGGGCAGGGCCTCCACGTCGATGTATGTGGTAAGTACCTCCGCTTTTTTCGCGCGGACGCTGACCGCATGGTCGACGATCATCTGATCGCGCTCGGTGAAATACACCCGCAGGTCTTCCAGGCAATCCTTGTCGGAGCAGGAATCATAGACCCGCCCGGCATCGATGCAGACAGCCTCTCTGCAGCCGTTTTCCCGCGCAAAGTTGTTATCGGGCATAAAAAATCCTCCTATATCGATATTATGAAGGATGTTCCATCTCCTTATCTATGGTCGGGATAGGGGATGGGTACCGCTTCAATATCAGTGTATGTAAACGGAGGATTTCGGTGACAAAATTAGTCCATACGCTTCAAATGGGCGAAATTTGCCATGATTTTCTTCGTGCCTGTCCCCTCGAAGGAGATGGCTAGCAGATGATCGTTGCCCATGGGGGTGACGGACAGGATGCGGCCGGCCCCAAAGGTCTTGTGAAACACCCGGTCGTCCACCTTCCAGCATTCGCCGGAAGCCGGCGCGGGAGAGGATGCGGCAATGCCGATCCGTTGGGAGGAGCCGCTCCCTCCGCGTCCCGATCTGGCCGGCGGGCGCGGGGATTCGGCCGCGGAAGAAGAGAAAAAGCCGCCGCTTTCCGAAAAGGAGCGGCTCGCGGCATATCGCTGCCGGGTTTCATGGACCTCCGTCAGCTCCGGCGGGATATCCTCCCAAAAGCGGGAGGGCCGGTTGCGGGTGGTGGAGCCGTAAAGCATCCGGCTGGAGGCACGGGTGATATACAGCTCCTCCTTGGCGCGGGTGAGCGCCACATAACACAGGCGGCGATCCTCCTCCATCTCCTCCGGGTTATACAGCGTCTGGATACCCGGAAAGATACCGTCCTCAAAGCCCGGCAGGAACACCACCGGGAATTCCAGCCCCTTGGCGGCGTGCATGGTCATCAGCACCACCGCATCCGATTCGGCGTCATAGTTGTCGATATCGGTCATCAGGGCGTTTTCCTCCAAAAAGCCGGAAAGGCTGGGGAGCTCCTCCCCGCTGTTCTGCTCATAGTTGAGGATGGAGGAGGCCAGCTCATTGAGGTTGTCCACCCGGCCGACCTCCGCCTCTCCCGCCTGCTCCCACATGGCCAGATAGCCGGTGGTTTCCAGCATGGTCCGGTAGAGCAGATGGACGGAGGTGTCGGGATCCTCGTTCATCTCCCGCAGATGCTCGATGATGGTCACAAAGGTTTTCAGTTTGCCGGCCGCCCGGCTCACAGCGGGGTAATCCTCCGCGTGGGCGATCACCTCGTATAGGGAAATCCCCAGGCTTTCAGCGATCTCCGCCGCCTTGTCCATGGTGGCGTCGCCGATGCCCCGCTTAGGCTCGTTGATGATGCGGCGCAGGCTTACCCCGTCGTCCGGGTTGTTGATCACCCGCAGATAGGCGGTGGCATCCCGCACCTCTTTGGTGTCGTTGAACCGGTGGCCGCCGATGATCCGATAGGGGACGCCGCTTTTCACCAGCGCCCGCTCGATGGCGTTGGACTGGGCGTTGGCCCGGTAGAGCACCGCGAAGTCGCTGTACCGCCGTCCCTCGCCCACCCCGTCCAGCAGGGTGTCCGCGATAAAGCGGCCCTCCTCGTCCTCGTTCTCCAGCTCCACCATTTGGATCGCGCGGCCCTGGGCGTTATCCGTCCACAGGGTTTTTCCCTTGCGGTTGACGTTTTTGGCAATGACGGCGTTGGCGGCGTTGAGGATGGTTTTGGTGGAGCGGTAATTCTGCTCCAGCCGGATCACAGTACAGCCCTTGAACTCATCCTCAAAGCTAAGGATATTCTCAATGGTGGCTCCCCGGAATTTATAGATGCTTTGGTCGTCATCCCCTACCACACAGAGATTGCCGCTTTTTTCCGCCAGCAGGCTGATGAGCCGGTATTGGGCGTGGTTGGTGTCCTGATACTCGTCCACCATCATATAGCGGTACCGGTTCTGATAGCGTTCCAGCACATCGGGATTCTCCATGAACAGCTCCACCGTCCTGCACAGCAGGTCGTCGAAATCCATGGCGTCCGCTTCCCTCAGCCTTCGCTGATAAAGGGCGTAGCACTCCGCCACCTTCTTGAGCCGGAAATCGCTGCCCGCCTGCCGGGCGAACGCCTCCGGCGTGAGCAGGCCGTCCTTGGCGCGGCCGATCTCCGCCAGAATCGCCTTGTGTCCCAGCGTCTTTTCGTCGATATTCAGGGACCGCATACAATCCTTCATCAGCCGGCGGCTGTCGTCGGTGTCGTAGATGGTGAAATGAGAGGAATACCCCAGCCGCTCCCCTTCCCGCCGCAGGATCCGGGCGCAGAAGGCGTGGAAGGTGCTGGCCATGACCTCGCCCCCCTCTTCCCCCAGCATCCGGGTCAGTCGCTCCTTCAGCTCCCCGGCCGCCTTATTGGTGAAGGTGATGGCCAGAATCCGCCAGGCCGGGCAGGGATCCACCGCGCACAGGGACAGCAGCCCCTCGTCCGGCGCCCGGCCGGATGCCAGGCATTCCCGCAGCCGGTCGCAATCCTCCGCCGTCAGGGCCGCGGGCACCTCGCCGCTGGCATACGCTTTCCCGTAGCGGATCATATTGGCGATGCGGTTGACCAGAACCGTGGTTTTGCCGCTGCCCGCGCCCGCCAGAATCAGCAGCGCCCCGTCGGTGTGGAACACCGCCCGCCGCTGCATATCGTTCATCCGGGAAAACTCCCGTTCGATCAGCCGCCGCCGCAGCGACACAAATTCCGTCATATACTCCTGCACGCGCTATCTACTTCCTTTCTCCTCCGGCCCTAGGCCGCCGGATGAAAACAGCGCCTCCGCTGTTCCGAACCACAGGATGCTCCTGTTTTCGCAAGGACGGAGGCGCCGGTTATTCTTATTCTGTTCTGATACGCATTTCCCGCCCGGCGTCAGCCGAACAGCGAGAGCAGCACACCCGCCGCCACGGCGGAGCCGATAACGCCCGCCACATTGGGCCCCATGGCGTGCATCAGCAGGAAGTTGCCGGGGTTCTCCTGCTGCCCCACCTTCTGGGATAATTTCGATCCTATGGTTCCGCTCAACAATCAGGCGGAGGACGGGCATGTGTA
>CAKTTT010000124.1 GCA_934615635.1 uncultured Eubacteriales bacterium
ACCCGGCCCCGGAGCTGATGGAGCTGGGACAGGCCGAACCGGTCGGCGTTTTCAATAATGAGGGTGTTGACGTTGGGGATATCCACCCCCGTCTCGATGATGGTGGTGCACACCAGGATGTCCAGCTCATGCTCCAGCACCTGCCGCCAGATATCCGAGAGCTGCTCCTCGGTCATTTTGCCGTGGGCGAAGCCCACCCGGGCCTCGGGCAGGCGCATCTGGATCCCCGCCGCACATCGCTCGATGGTTTCCACCCGGTTGTGGAGGTAGTACACCTGGCCGCCCCGGCGCAGTTCCCGCCGGATGGCATCGATGAGGATGCCGTTGTCGTGCTCCAGCACATAGGTCTGCACCGGCCGGCGGTCCTGGGGCGCTTCTTCGATGACCGACATATCCCGTATGCCGCTCATGGCCATGTTCAGCGTCCGGGGGATGGGGGTGGCAGAAAGGGTGAGAACGTCCACGTTGGGGGCCAGTTCTTTCACCCGTTCCTTCTGGGCCACGCCGAACCGCTGCTCCTCATCCACGATGAAGAGCCCCAGATCGTGGAACTTCACATCCTTGGAAAGCATCCGATGGGTGCCCACCAGAATATCCACCTCTCCCCGGGCGGTGCGGCGCAGGATGTCCTCCTGCTGCTTGGGCGTGCGGAAGCGGGAGAGCATCTCCACCTGAACGGGGAAACCTTCGAACCGCCGCACGATGGTGTTGTAGTGCTGAAAGGCCAGGATGGTGGTGGGGACAAGCAGGACGCACTGCTTGCTTTGGGAAACACACTTGAAAGCGGCCCGCAGCGCCACCTCCGTTTTACCGAAGCCCACGTCCCCGCACAGCAGCCGGTCCATGGGGACCGAACGCTCCATATCCCCCTTGATCTCGTCGATGCAGCGTAGCTGATCCTCCGTTTCCTCGTATTCGAACCGCCGCTCAAAGTCGTACTGCCATTCCCCGTCCGGCTCAAAGGCAAAGCCGGGGGTGGCCATCCGCTTGGCGTAAAGGGCGATCAGCTCCTTGGCGATATCCTTGACGGCCGAGCGCACCCGGGCTTTGGTTTTCTGCCACTCCTGTCCTCCCAACCGGTGCAGCTTGACCTTCACCTCGTCCTTGGTGCCGATATACTTGGACACCAGATCGAGCTGGGTGACGGGGACGTATAGGGTGTCCCCTTTGTCGTACTGCAGCTTGATGTAATCCTTTACCACGCCCTGGACCTCAAGCTGGTGGATGCCCTGATACAGGCCGATTCCATGGGCGGCGTGAACCACGTAGTCCCCCACGGTCAGCTCGGACAGGCTGTGGATCTCCGCGCCCTTGTCCCGCTTTACCCGGCGGCTTTTCCGTCTGGCGGCGGACACCCGGCCGTGGGTGATGACCGAAAAACCGGCGTCGGGGAAATCGAAGCCTGCGGACAGGCCGCCCTGCATCACCAGGATCCGCCCCTTTACCGGCGCTTCCGGGGCGGGGGCATACAGAGCGGGCAGTTCCCGCTTGACCAGATCCTCCGCCAGGGTTTGCGCCGCTTTTTCCTCCGCCCCGGCCAGCACGACGGCCGCCTGCCCCCGGTGAAGGATATCCTGCAGGTCATCGGCGAGGATATCGATGCCCCCCGACCACACCGGAAGCTGCCGGGCGTTGAGATTGTACAGCGCCCGGAGGGGAAGCTCCTGCCCGGAGCGGGCAAAAGCCTCCAACAGCAGGCAGCCGCTCCGTTCCAGCGACAGGGCGATGCCGTCCCATTCCAGGGCGTAGTCCGTCAGCCCCCGGCAAAGCTGGCCTTCCTCCAACAGGGTTTCAATGTCCTGATGAAGCTGCCAGTGGGCGGTGCGCACCCGTTCCCGCACCTTCCCCAGCTCGGAAACGAACACCAGGGCGTCGGGCCCGGCGTAATCGAACAGGGTGGCGGGCTGCGCGTAAATAAGCGGTATGTATTTATCCAGGGAGGCGGGCAGGCCCCCTCCCCGGAGCCGGTCGACGTCCGCCAGCAGGTTCTGCCGCTGCGCCGCCGAGCCCTTGCCCCGCAAACCGGAAGCCAGGGCCTCGATTTTGTCCGCCAGGGCGGGCCCGTCATCGTATAGGATTTCCGCCGCCGGAGGGATGGCCACCGCCTTGAGCGGATCCGTCCGCCGCTGGGTCATCCGGTCAAAGTAGGAGAGGGTATCCACCGTATCCCCCCACAGTTCCGCTCGTACCGGCGCGGGGCTGTCGGCGGGATACACATCCACGATCCCGCCCCGGACGGCGAACTGGCCCGCGCCCTCGATCTGATCGCAGCGTTCGTATCCGGCGGCGGCGAGGGCCGCCGCGAGGTCCTTCACCGGCAGCGGGCCGCCCGCCGTCAGCCGCAGGGTATGAGACAGCAGTGTCTCAGGCGGCAGGGTGTACTGGGCCGCGGCGTCCACGCAGGCCACCACACAGTCGAAATCCTCCGCCGCCATTCTGGACAGGACCCCCAGGCGCATCTGCTCGTATTCCCGGGAGGTGGATTCCACCCGCCGCAGGGACAGATCCCGGGCGGGCAGAAACAGCGGGCGGTTCCCCAGGGCCTCCAGATCCTCGCAGACCCGGGTCGCCTCCGCCTCGTCCGCCACCAGCAAAAGCGACCGGCGGCCCAGCGTGGCCGCCAGCGCATGGATCATCAGCACCTTGTGAATATGCCCCAAGCCGGTCAGCCCGGCCGGCAGCCGGCCCGCGCGGATATCCCCGCACAGCGATTTATAGGCCGGCAGAGCCGCCAGCCCCCGTTCAAAAACCCCCATTATCCTTGGTCCATCCTTTCGGCGCATTGGCCTGCTTTCGTCCATTTTCAGCCGGTTTTCAGCCGGAATACCGGTTCATCGCTTCCTCCATCCGCCCCTGCACGATCAGCTCGGCCGCCTCGGCCGCGTGATGCGCCGCCTGCACCATGCCGGGCGCTTCCTCCTTGGTGAAGCGGGAAAGCACCCAGGCGGCGAGATCGTAATCCGGGTGTGGCTTGGCGCCCACCCCCAGCTTGATCCGGGGGAACTGGTCGCTGCCGGACAGAGTGATGATGCTGCGCATCCCCTTCTGCCCGCCGTCGCTGCCCTTTCGGCGCAGGCGGATCACCCCCACCGGCAGGGAGATGTCGTCCATCATCACCAGCACCCTTTCCGGCGGCAGCTTGTAAAACCGCATGGCCTCGCACACCGCCTCCCCGCTGAGGTTCATAAAGGTTTGGGGCATCAGCAGCAGCGCCCGCTTTTCCCCGATAACGGCTTCCCCGCAATAGGATTTGAACCGCACCCGCGTCACCGGAACGCCCAGCCTTTCGGCCAGCGCCTCCAGCGCCATGAAGCCGGCGTTATGCCGGGTGCCCTCGTACTGTTTGCCCGGGTTACCCAAGCCCGCCACGATAAAGTCCACCGGACCCGCGGATCGCTGCTTTTTGAAAAACATGGACGATTCCCCCTATAGCCTTTCTGTCCCCATCGGCGGCGCGGCGCCGTTTTTTCATTGAACAAACCTTCAAGCCGGGAGGGGAGACCCGCCCGGCTGAAGAGATACTCCTGATAAGAATTGCCGCCGTAGCGGTGGCTTCCGTTAAACGCGGAAGCCCGCCTGCTCCATGCCCGCTTCCAAGGCGGAGAGCAGCGGCGTCAGGCTGTTTTTCCGGAACAGCAGCTCCGCCTCGTCGAAGTTGGGGCGGCGTTTCTCGGTATTGTGGGCGTCGCTGCCCGGCAGCAGGGGATAGCCCTCCTTGGCCAGGCGCAGCACGAATTTCCGCGCCGCCCGGTCGGCCAGTGCTTCCATGTTGATCTGGTACAGACAATCGGAAAAGGAAAAAAGCGCGGCGTAATCCTCCCGGGTGTACCAGTCCAGATAGCGGTCCACATGGGCGATCACCGGCGTGACCCTCATGCCGTAAGCGATATTCTGGATTTTTTCCATCATCCAGGGCTTGTAGGACTGCCGGGGCATCTCCACCAGCAGCAGCCGGGTGCCCTCCAGACAGAGCGGCTCCAGGCCCTTTTCCGGCAGCGCCTGCTCCAGGTAGATCTCCGCGCCCAGCCGGACCGGCGGCGTGCCGGCGGCGACAGCTTTCAACGTCTCGGCGGCCTGCGCACGGCGGGCGAGGAAAGAAGCGGGGCTTTCCCGGTGGGGGATATAGTGAGAGGTGGCGAAAACCAGCCCCACCCCCTGCTCCCCCAGGGTGCGCAGCATGGAGGCGCCCATCTCCGGGCTTTTGGCGCCGTCGTCCATTCCGGGCAGCACATGGGTGTGAAAATCCACCCAGGTCATCTTCTGATCGCGATACTTCACGTCGCCATCCTCCTTTTCGCTTACTGAACTCTGATTATACCGGCTTCCCTTTCCCGCGTCAAGGCGGGAAATATCCCGTGGAGGCCCTGCAGCGGCGGAAAATTCCGGCCGGGGGCGTATACGGTCGCAAGTTGTCTCTTTATGAAGCAATACGGCCCTCCGTCTTGGACGGAGGGCCGTTGTAACCTTACATGGAGCCTTTTCCCAGCAGGACCACCCGCACGGTAAGGAACAGGATCTTGATATCCGTTTTCAAGCTGCGTTCCCGGATATATTTCAGATCCATTTCCACCCATTCCTCAAAGGTGGTGTCCTCTCCCTTAGTCGCTTGCCAGAAGCAGGTCAGCCCGGGAGTAACGCCCAGACGGCGCATTTGATAGGGCGTATACACCGCCACCTCGTTGGGGAGAGGCGGACGGGGCCCCACCAGCGACATCTCCCCCCTCAGGATGTTGATGAGCTGGGGGAGCTCGTCGATGCAGGTTTTGCGAATGAAGCGGCCCACCCGGGTCACCCGGGGATCGTGGGTAATCTTGAAGGTGGGGCCGTCCCGCTCGTTAAGGGCGGCCAACCGTTCCAACTGCTGTTCCGCATCCACGCACATACTGCGGAATTTATACATTTTAAAGGGCTTACCGTTTTTGCCAATGCGCTTCTGGCTGTAAAAGGCCGGCCCTTTGGAATCCAGCCGGATAGCCACCGCCGTGATCAAAAACAGCGGAGACAGAATCACCAGACCACACAACGACAATACAATATCAAAAAAACGTTTGGCGACGTCATAAGGCCGTCTTTCAATCTTGGTTGCCTGAATGGCTGCCGCCTTCATCGGCCTATCATAAAGAACCTGCTCGTCCCGCAAAATGGAAACCTCCTCCCAGGCTGTTCCGCCCGTTCTTCCCCGTTGCCTATTTTCCCAGCGCCCGCCGCCGGAGGACCCGGGCCGGGCAAGATCGCTGCGTCAGGCTTCCGACGGCATTGTTGAGTATGGCAAGCCGTCGTTTAACCTGCAGTTAACACAATCACTACCTGCGATTATAATGAATTTTGCATATTTAGTCAATGATAAAGAATGGAATTGCCTGTTTTTTATGGTACGTCCCAGTTTTCTGCCGAATTAACTTTCCGAAACTGTTCGTTTTTTCAACAAACGCCCCATTTTTTGGTGGATCATATCCATATGCAGGAAAAGACGCGGGAATGTCTGCCGGAATATAGGAAGAGGGGGGCTCTGTAATGGAAAGTGTTGACAAAACAGGCAAAATCTATGCATTACTTTAGGGAAGCAGCCCGGCCCGGCGCAGCAGCGCCTGGTAATCAAAGGCTTCCAGATAGGCGTGGGCAGCCAGAATCAGCTTTTCCCCGGGGTAAACGCGGACCGTCTGGCCGTGGGCGCCGTTCATTTCAAAGCCGTCGGGATGAATCCAGAAGCCGTAGCCGTAAGCCGCCTCCGGCGTTTGACGGCGGGTGGCCTCCTCCGCCCAATGGGAGGAAAAGATCCGCTCGCCCTGCCATTGACCGCGTTGCAGATACAGCAGCCCCAGCTTGGCCATGTCCGCGGTGGAGATATACAGCCCGGTGGCCCCCATGGTTTCTCCGCGGGGGCAGGTTTCCCAGGCGCAGCCGACAATATCCAGCGGGACAAACAGGGTTTCCTGCAAAAAGGCCAGCAGCGACCGGCCGGTAGCCCGGTGAAGAAGACAGGAAAGAAGATAGTAATGGGTATTGCTGTAGCAAAACCGTTCCCCCGGCTCATAGGCCAGGGGGCGGGAAAGGATCAGGCGCGCCCAGTTCCTTTCCGGATAGGTATAACGGTCCGCCTCAAACAGATACCCTTCCGCGTTTCCCATGGTATGGGTCAGCAGATGCCGAACGCGCACCCGCCGAAGCCGGTCGTCGAAAGCGGAGGGGAGCTCCGCCTCCAGATAGGGCAGGATGGGATCCTCCAGCGACAGCAGTCCTTGATCGCAGGCTATGCCTACGGCGGTGGCGGTGAAGCTTTTGGAGATGGAGTAGCAGTTGAGACAAGTGGAGGCGGGACGAAGGACGGCCTCCTCCCAGAGGGAGCCTCTCACCAGCACCAGCCGAAAAATATTCGCCTCTTCTTGGAGGATATCCTTCCGCAGGCGCTGAATCACGCGTTTTCCCTCTCCTTCGACAAAAGCGGTGTAGGGTATCATTTAACCACATCGGTCACAGAAAAGCAAGACTTTCCGGAAAATTACGTTTACAAAATTTTCATGTGACCGTGAATTGGATCGGCCGTAACCGGTCATAATACAGACGATACCCGGAATCGTAACGCAGGAAAGGATGGAATGTGGATGGAATTCAAGGGAAGCAAAACAGAAGCCAATCTGATGGCAGCTTTTGCAGGCGAGAGCGAGGCGCGCAATAAATATACGTTTTATGCCGCCCAGGCGCGCAAGGATGGCTATATCCAGATCGCCAAGATCTTCGATGAAACGGCCAACAACGAGAAGGAGCACGCCGAGCTGTGGTTCAAGCGGCTGCATGACAACAGTATGCCGGGCACGGCGGACAATCTGGCGGACGCGGCCGCCGGCGAGCATTACGAGGCGACCGAGATGTACACGGGGTTCGCCAAAACGGCCCGGGAGGAGGGCTTCACCGAGATCGCCAACACCTTTGAGATGGTGGCCAAGATCGAGAGCCTCCATGAACAGCGTTTCAACAAGCTTCACGGGAACCTGGAGGACGGCAAGGTGTTCAAGCGGGGCGCCGGAACGGTTTGGATCTGTCTCAACTGCGGCCATGTGTATACCGGGGAGACCCCTCCCACCCTGTGCCCGGTCTGCAAGCATCCCCAGGCCTATTTCCAGATGCACGTGGAGTATTATTGACAGAATATGTAACCGAAGGAAACAAAAAAAGTAAAAGCGGCCGGGGAAAAAACGCCTCGCCGGCGGGCGGAAGAGGATGCCGCCGTCCTGCGCCGGCAGGGCAGAGGG
>CAKTTT010000125.1 GCA_934615635.1 uncultured Eubacteriales bacterium
ATGCGCGGGTGGATAAAATCCATCAGCCCTCCCGGGAGGAGCTGGTGATCGCCCTGCGGAGCCGCAACGGCAACAAAAAGCTGTATCTCTCCGCCCGGGCCAATTCCCCTCGGGTACATTTCACCGACATCCCCCTGGAGAATCCCGCCTCCCCGCCCATGTTCTGTATGCTGCTGCGCAAGCGGATCACCGGCGGACGGCTCGCCGCCATCCGCCAGCCGGGCCTGGAACGGGCGCTGTATTTCGATCTGGACTGCGTGGACGAGCTGGGAGATATCGTCCGCCTGACCTTGGCGGTGGAGATCATGGGCCGTCACAGCAACATCATCCTGATTGAGAACGGCCGGGTGGTGGACGCCATCAAGCGGGTGGATATGGAGATGTCTTCCGTTCGGCCGGTGCTGCCCGGCCTGCCCTATTCTCCCCCTCCCGCCGCGGCCGGACGGCTGGATCTGTCCGCCGTGGAGCCGGCGGATTTTCTCGCCGCCATGGAGCAGGGGCCGGACTATCCCCTATCCAAGGCGCTGCTGAATACGGCTCACGGCCTTTCCCCTCTGATCTGCCGGGAGGTATCCCATCTGGCGGCCCGCGGCCGTGATCCCCTGGTATCCGACTGGACAAAAGAGGAGCGGGAGCGGCTGCTCTTTTACCTTGACCGGGTCAAGGCCGCGGTGGAGACGGGAGAAAACCGGAAGCCCTATCTACTGCTGCGGGCGGACGGCAGCCCGCTGGATTTCAGTTTTATGGCCGTCACCCAATACGGCCTGGAGGCTCTGGGAAGAGAAATGGACAGTTTTTCCTCCCTGTTGGACGCTTTCTACGCCCAGCGGGATGCGGGAGAGCGGATGAAGCAGCGAGCCCATGATATTCTCCGCATCCTCACCAACCTCAGTGATCGGACCGCCCGGAAGCTGGATCGTCAGCGGGAGGAGCTGACTCGCTCCGGCGACAGGGAAACCCTGCGGATCTACGGCGACCTCATCAACGCCAACCTTTACGCCATTCCCCGGGGCGCCGCCTCCGCGGAGCTGATCGATTACTTCGATCCCGCATGTGGTCTGAAAACCGTGCCTCTGGACCCGGCTCTCACCGCGGCGCAAAACGCCCAGAAATATTACAAGGACTACCGCAAGGCCCAGAAAGCGGAGCAGATCCTGCAGCAGCAGATCGCCCAGGGCGAGGAGGAGCTGCAATACTTCGACACGGTGTTCGACGCCCTTTCCCGGGCCTCCACCTGGCGGGAGCTGGGAGAGTTGCGGGAAGAGCTGGCCGCCGGCGGATATCTGCGGCTGCAACGGGGCCGGCAGAAGCCTCCCGCCCCTTTGGGCCCGCTGCGCTTCCTGTCGGACGACGGCTTTTCCATCCTGGTGGGCCGCAACAATGTGCAGAACGACCGGCTGACCCTGAGGACCGCCCGGGGCGGCGACGTCTGGTTCCACACCAAAAACATCCCCGGCTCCCATGTGCTGGTGGTGACGGAGGGGCAGACGCCGCCTCCCCGCACCCTGGAGCAGGCGGCCGTGCTGGCCGCCCTTCACTCCAAGGCCGCCGGCTCGGCGCAGGTGCCGGTGGATTATACCGAGGCGCGCCATGTGCGCAAGCCCGCCGGAGCCAAGCCCGGCATGGTGATCTACGACAGCAACCATACCGCCTATGTTCGTCCGGATGCCGCCCTGGCGGCCCGGCTGCGGCAGGAGTGACCTTGCTTTTTTGCGCAAAAGCGTCTATACTGGGAGATATTCCCTTGTAACTGTAATGTAACGCTCGAGGAGGATGTCAATTGATCTGGTACAGTGAGTCGCTGGACAAGGTGACCAAGGAACTGCATACCGATTTGGAAGCAGGGTTGAGCAGCGACCAGGCGGCCGCCCTGCTGAAGGAGCACGGCCCCAATAAACTCAACGAAAAGCCGCCGCGCAGCTTTTTTCAGCGGTTTCTCGATCAGATGAAGGACGTCATGGTCATTATTCTGATCATTGCCGCCGCCGTCTCCCTGGGGCTGAGCGTATATCACGCCGCCACCGGCGCCCAGGCCGACTGGATCGAGCCCATCGTCATCATTCTCATCGTGGTGGTCAACGGCCTGCTGGGCGTCATCCAGGAAAGCAAGGCGGAGGCCGCTCTGGAAGCGTTGAAAAACATGTCCGCTCCCTCCGCCAGGGCAATCCGGGACGGGAGGCTGCAGACGGTGAAATCCACCGAGCTGGTTCCCGGCGATATTGTGGAGGTGGAGGCCGGCGACCTGATTCCGGCGGACTGCCGCCTATTGGAGGCCGCCGCCCTGAAATGCGACGAGGCCGCTCTGACCGGCGAATCCGTCCCGGTGGAAAAAAACGCCGCCGCTGCTATCGAAAACATCGCTTCCCTGGGCGACAGGGTGAATATGATCTATTCCGGCTGTGCCGTTTCCTATGGACGGGGACGGGCGGTAGTGGTGGAAACCGGTATGGACACCGAAATGGGCAAAATCGCCACCATGCTGGAAAATGAGGACGAAGGCGTCACGCCGCTCCAGCTCAAGCTGGCTCAACTTGGTAAATATCTGGGCTTCCTGGCTCTCGGCATCTGCGCGGTGATCTTTGTAGTCGGGCTGCTGGACGGCATGAACTGGCTGGATATGTTCATGACTGCCGTTTCCCTGGCCGTGGCCGCCATCCCGGAGGGACTGCCCGCTATCGTTACCATCGTTCTCGCCATCGGCGTACAGCGGATGGTGGCCAAAAACGCCATTATCCGCCGCCTGCCCGCTGTGGAAACCCTGGGCAGCGCCTCGGTAATCTGCTCGGATAAAACCGGCACCCTGACGCAGAATCGCATGACCCTGGTCAAAGCCTACGCCGGCGATCGTCTCCACGATCTGGACGGAGACATCCCCGAAGGGGTGCGCGCCCTGATTCGTCTGGCCACCCTGTGCACCGACGGCAGCGTCCGGGTGGTGGACGGCGAGGAGAAGCACCTGGGCGATCCCACCGAGACCGCCATCGTCGCCTGCGCGCTGCACCACGGCATGGACAAGGACGCCCTGACCGCCGAGCATCCCCGTCTGGGGGAGATCCCTTTCGATTCCGACCGCAAGCTGATGACCACCATCAACCTTATCGAAGGAAAAAATGTGGTCATCGTCAAGGGTGCGCCGGATATTCTGCTCCAGCGATGCGTTTCCGGCCATATGGAAGCGGCGGCTGCCGCCAACGAGGAGATGGGCCGGGATGCGCTGCGGGTGCTGGCCATCGGCTATAAATACATCGACGATCTGCCGGTGGAATGCCGGCCGGAGGAGCTGGAAAAGGATCTGATCTTCGTGGGTCTGGTGGGGATGATCGATCCGCCCCGGCCGGAAGCGACAGCCGCTATCCGGGAATGTGATTCCGCCGGCATCCGCACGGTGATGATCACCGGCGATCATGTGGTCACCGCCTCGGCCATCGCCCGGGAGCTGGGCATCCTCCAGGACGACAGCGAAGCCATCACCGGCGCGGAGCTGGCGGCCATGTCCGACGACGAGCTGTTTGAAAATATCCGGAAATACCGGGTGTACGCCCGGGTGACGCCCACCGATAAGATCCGCATTGTCAAGGCCTGGCAGCGGGCGGGAGAGATCGTCTCCATGACTGGCGACGGCGTCAACGATGCGCCGGCCCTGAAGGCGGCGGATATCGGCTGCGCCATGGGCATCACCGGCACCGACGTGGCCAAGGGCGCGGCGGATATGACCCTGACCGACGACAACTTCGCCACCATTGTCACCGCCGTCAAGGAAGGGCGCGGCATCTACGACAACATCCGCAAAGCGGTGCATTTTCTTCTCTCCTGCAACCTGGGCGAGATCGTCACCGTTTTCCTCGCCATGATCCTTCCCTGGCGAGAGTCCCCCCTCATGCCCATCCAGCTATTGTGGATCAATCTGGTCACCGACAGCCTGCCCGCCTTGGCGCTGGGGATGGAGCCGGTAGAGCACGACGTTATGCTCCGCCGCCCCCGCCGCAAGGATGAAAGCATTTTCGCCCGGGGACTGGGCTGGATGGCGGGCTTCCAGGGGCTGATGATCGGTGTGCTGACCCTGATCGCCTATTTCATCGGCAGCCGGGTATTCGCTCCTGTACCGGGAGTGGGTCTCGCCGCCATGTTCATGACCCCCACTGAGAATGCTAATATCCCGCTGGGCGAGACGATGGCGTTTGCCACCCTGGCCCTCTCCCAACTGGTCCACGCCTTCAACGTCCGGTCCTCCCATTCTCTGTTCCAGGTCGGCTTCCACACCAACAAGTATATGATCGGTGCCTTTTTCGCCTCCCTGGCATTGATGCTGGTGGTGCTGCTAATTCCTTTCCTGCAGGGAATCTTTGAGATCACCGTTATGACCGCCGCCCAATGGGGCATCGTGGTTGGTTTGGCTTTGGCGCCGCTGGTGATCGTGGAAATCGCAAAGGGCATTCAAGCGTTGATACGGCGGATCAAGGGCGAAGCCTGAGCATAGCAATACACGGCTGCGCAACGCACAACTATACACAGAAGCTGAGGAAAAGCGCGATTTCGCGCCTATAAAACGTGAAATGCGGGCCATGTGGATGGCCTACAAGCGATTTTCAGGGGTTGTTGCAAAATGAAACATTTTGCAACAACCCCCTTTTTCTATCTGCCGAATCCCTCACCTTCCCCTTTCATCCCCCATCTGTTCCTTTGTTTTGAAGATTTATAGGATATTCCGTTTTGGAGAGCCTTTTCTGCTTCTCCTCCCCTTGGCATTGTCTCGCTGCGTCACTGACGCTCGTTCCAATCCAAAAGGCAGTTTCTTCCTTAAAGGATCGCTCATCTTGATTAAGGCTGCCAAAGCCACCGACAAAAGGGGAGCCCTAGGATCAACCTACCGCCTTTGTCATCCCTTGAGAAAGGCGCCGAATCGTCCCCTATTCTTATGCTCTATAAATGGGGGCGCACCGGAGATCTTCGATCATGGAAAGGGCTTTTTCGCGGATCCTCCTGCCAGGGCCATTTTCGTCTATAAAAAGTTCAGAAAAGCAAAACCGCCTGTTCCACAGAACAGGCGGCAATAGATTGACGCTGGGCGCCAACTATTCGGACGAAAACGAATTAGTTTTCGCCTCTCATGCTGGCGAAGCACTCGCTGCAGTACACAGGGCGATCTTCGCGGGGTTTGAAAGGAACCTTCGCTTCCTTGCCGCAGTTCGCGCAGATAGCGGTGTGCATCTCGCGCTCAGGCTTCGCGGCACTTTTGCGAGCGTCACGGCAGGCCTTGCAACGCTGCGGCTCGTTTACAAAGCCTTTCTCAGCGTAGAACTCCTGCTCGCCGGCAGTGAACACGAATTCGCTGCCACATTCCTTGCAGATCAGAGTCTTGTCTTCGTACATGATTTTACCTCGCTTCAAGAAAAAAATTTGCCCTGCGACGGATTCGGACCGACACCTTTGAAAACCAACGCTCTCCTTAAGCTACCCGGGCATATTCCGAACGGCCGCGGCCGTTTCGAACAAATAAGATATCAGCCGGTCAAAGCAACCGACGACAGCTTGCGGCGCACACGCTGCAGCGCGTTATCCACCGCCTTGGTGGTGAGATGAAGCCTCTGGGCGATTTCCTCATATGTATATGCGCCCAAAAAGAGCATCAGCACCTCGTATTCCAGATCCGTCAATGTTTCCTGAAGCCGCCGGCGCAGCAGCGCCGCGTTTTCACGCTGCACCACAAGCTGAGCGGGATCGGCTTGTCCGCCGTTCATCCCTCCGGGAACCTCCTGCTCCTTTTCCAGATCCTCATATAGCGAGGAAGGCAGCTCGCCGGAACAAGCCCTGCGGACGGCGGACAACATACGATTGCGAATACAAACAGCGGCATAAGTGCGAAAGGAAGCGCCGCTTCCCTCGCGAAACGTACGAACCGCCGAAAGCAGCCCCACAAACCCCTCCTGGGCCAGATCCTCCGCATCGATGGAGACCCGCCGGAGACGCAGCGCCTGCTGCTGTATCATGGAGGCGCAACGGGACACCAATACGCCGAAAGCGTCCTCCGCTTCCCCCTCCGCCAGCCGGACGAGCTGCTCATCGGTCAGTGCGGCCAGGTCGCTCCTGTCACCAGGGGATGTCACGGGGTACCACCTCAACGCCAAAATGTATTCCAAGACCTTTCATGCCGTCTATCCGAATACTTGTATTAGTGTACCCGATTTATCATGAAAAGTCAACAGTTTTTTTTAAAATGTTATTCAATGTGTAGAAAAATGCCAAAAACGCGCCCCCGTTTTTTGTCTCAACACAGCGGCGCGTTTTGGGGGGTTCTGTTAAAATCCACTATCGGTGGTTGGCCAAAAGGAAAGACACCCCCACCGATGGACTTTTACGCCTTTTTTCCCATAAGATAAGCATCGATGGAGGCGGCGGCCTGCTTGCCAGCGCCCATCGCCAGAATCACCGTGGCCGCGCCGGTCACCGCATCTCCGCCAGCGTAAACCCCTTCCCGGGTGGTGGCCATGGTGGCCTCATCCACAATCAGACAGCCCTTCCGGTTCGCCTCCAGGCCGGGGGTGGTGGTACGGATCAGCGGATTGGGGGAATTGCCGATGGCGGCAATCACCATGTCCGCCTCCAACTGGAAGCGGCTCCCCGGAATCTCCACCGGGCGGCGGCGGCCGGAGGCATCCGGCTCTCCCAGCTCCATACGGACACATTCCAGCGCCCGGACCCGGCCGTTTTCATCCCCGTGAACCGCCACCGGCGCAGTCAGGAAACGGAAGACAATCCCTTCCTCCTTGGCGTGGTGGATCTCCTCCAGCCGGGCGGGCATCTCTTCTTCTCCGCGGCGGTAGACGATGGAAACCTCCTCCGCTCCCAGCCGTTTAGCGCAGCGGGCGGCATCCATGGCGACGTTGCCGCCCCCCACCACCGCCACCCGGCGGGCACGCTGCACAGGGGTATCGTAGCCCTCTCGATAGGCCTTCATCAGGTTGATCCGGGTAAGGAATTCATTGGCGGAGGAAACCCCCAGCAGCCCCTCTCCCGGTATGCCCAAAAAACCGGGCAGCCCGGCGCCGCTGCCTACAAAAATCGCCTCGTATCCCATATCGAAC
>CAKTTT010000126.1 GCA_934615635.1 uncultured Eubacteriales bacterium
GTGCACCATCAGGGACTCGAACCCGGGACACCCTGATTAAGAGTCAGGTGCTCTACCAACTGAGCTAATGGTGCATGTTTGCTCGTTTGGTAAGTGGCTATAACCAAACTGCCTTGCTATCATACACTATCTTTTCCCAGTTGTCAAGACAAATATAACAGGGAAATCGAAAAAATTTTTGACCGGTTTTATGTCTATTTAATAGAGGTATAATACCTGCAAAATCCACAAAATAGCGTCTGATAGGGGAAGCGGGGCATCATAACTCTACAAATTTCCATGAAGGGGGATTTTAAACTTGAATTCGGTCGGATTTTGCAATACAATAAAGGGGTAATGACTGCAAGGGGGTTGTCTGAATGCTTCGGTTCGGCGGATACGGCGACGGGCTGATCGCAGGCGGCTTCCGGGCGGAGGGTACCCGTTTGGAACGGGTGAAGCGGTAGGGCTGTGGTGCGTCGCGCGCTGCAGCCTGTTTTGTTTTGAAAAGGAGATGGACGGATGAAAAAAGTGGCGGTTATCATGGGGAGCGATAGCGATTTGCCGGTGGTGGGCAAGGCTATCGACAAGTTGAAAAGCTTCGGCGTACCGGTGGAGGCTCACGTCATGTCGGCCCACCGTACGCCGGCTGCGGCCGCGGCCTTTGCCTCCTCAGCCGCGCGGGAGGGATTCGGGGTGATCATTGCCGCGGCGGGCAAGGCGGCCCATCTGGCCGGCGTGCTGGCGGCGCACACGGTGCTGCCGGTCATCGGCATCCCGGTGAAATCCTCCACGCTGGACGGGTTGGATGCCCTTCTCGCCACGGTCCAGATGCCCTCCGGCATCCCGGTGGCCACGGTGGCTATCGACGGGGCGGAAAACGCGGCGATTCTGGCGGTGCAGATGCTGGCGCTGGAGGATGCGGAGCTGCGGACCAAGCTGCTGGAAATGAAGGAATCGATGGCCCGCGCGGTACAGGAAAAGGACCGCAGGCTGGCCGAAACTCTGAACGGCTGACGGATGAATCGATAAGCTGACCCAAAAAGAAGAATAAAGGAGAAAACGTCATGGAAAAGCTGCAGCAGTTATACGAGGGTAAGGCCAAAAGGGTGTATGCCACCGAAGATCCGGAAAAATATATCGTGGATTACAAGGACGATGCCACCGCCTTCAACGGCGAGAAAAAGGGCACCATCCTGGGCAAGGGGGTCATCAACAACCGGGTGACCAACCACCTTATGCGGATGCTGGAAAAGGAAGGGGTTCCCACCCATTATGTGGAGGAGATCTCCGACCGGGAGACCATCGTCAAAAAGGTAAAGATCGTGCCGCTGGAGGTCATCGTGCGCAACATCGCCGCCGGCTCCTTCTCCAAGCGTTACGGCGTGGAAGAGGGCACTGTTCTGCAGCAGCCCTCCCTGGAATTCAGCCTCAAGGACGATGCGCTGGGCGATCCGCTGATCAACAGCTACCACGTGCTGGCGCTGGGCCTGGCCACCAGAGAGGAGCTGGACACCATTGCATCCTATGCCTTTAAGGTCAATGAGGTGCTGAAAAACTATCTGCTGGGTCTGGACATCGAGCTGGTGGATTTCAAGCTGGAATTCGGCAAGCTGTCCGACGGCACCATCGTGCTGGCGGATGAGATTTCCCCCGATACCTGCCGCTTCTGGGATGTGCACACCCACGAGAAGCTGGACAAGGATCGTTTCCGCCGCAATCTGGGCGGGGAAGTGGAAGCGTACCAGGAGATTATGCGCCGCCTGATGGGCGAATAATCCCTAGACAAAGCAAGGAGGTCCGTTCATGGGCGGTGTTTTTGGCGTGGTGAGCAGAGAAAACTGCGTCACCGATTTGTTTTTCGGCGTGGATTATCATTCCCATCTGGGGACGCGCCGGGGCGGAATGGCGGTATACAGCGCCCAAACGGGCTTCGAGCGCGCCATCCACAACATTGAGAATTCCCCCTTCCGCACCAAGTTCGAGCGGGATGTGGGAGAAATGGCGGGACATATGGGGATCGGGTGCATAAGCGACACCGATCCCCAGCCGCTGATCGTCCGTTCCCATCTGGGCAATTACGCCATCACCACCGTGGGCCGGATCAACAACCTGGAGGAGCTGGTGAAGCAGGCCTTTGCCAACGGAAGCTCCCATTTTCTGGAGATGAGCGGCGGGCGGGTCAACGCCACCGAGCTGACCGCCTGCCTCATCAATCAGAAGGATTCCATCCCCGAGGGGATCCGCCACGCCCAGACGCTGATCGACGGCTCCATGACCATTCTGCTCCTTACCAAGGACGGCTTGTACGCCGCCCGGGACCGGATGGGGCGCACCCCGCTGTTTATCGGGAAGAAGGAGGGAGCGTACTGCGTCTCCTTTGAATCCTTCGCCTACCTCAACCTGGGCTACCGCGACGAGCATGGCCTGGGGGCAGGGGAAATCGATTTCCTCACGCCGGAGGGCTACGACGTGGTGGTTCCGCCGGGGGAGAAGATGAAAATCTGCGCCTTCCTGTGGACCTATTTCGGCTATCCCACCTCCTCCTACGAGGGGGTGAACGTGGAACAGATGCGTTACAACTGCGGGCGGATCCTGGCTCAAAACGACGAAGGGACACAGGTGGATTTCGTGGCCGGGGTGCCGGATTCGGGTACGGCTCATGCCATCGGCTACGCCAACGAGTCGGGGATCCCCTTCGCCCGTCCCTTTATCAAGTATACCCCTACCTGGCCACGGAGCTTCATGCCCCAAAATCAGTCGGTGCGCAACCAGGTGGCTCATATGAAGCTGATCCCGGTGGATGTGCTGATCCGGGACAAGCGGCTGCTGTTTATCGACGATTCGGTGGTGCGGGGCACCCAAATGCGGGAGACGGTGGATTTCCTGTACGAAAGCGGCGCGAAAGAGGTGCATATCCGCCCCGCCTGCCCGCCGATCATGTTCGGCTGCAAGTATCTGAATTTTTCCCGTTCCACCTCGGATATGGATCTCATCTCCCGTTCGGTGATCCAGGAGCTGGAGGGGGAGGAGGGTTTCCGTCATCTGGAGGAATACTGCGATGCCCGTACCGGCCGGTACGACCGGATGGTGGAGGGCGTCTGCCGCCGGATGAGAGTCACCACCCTGCGGTATCAGACCCTGAAGGGGATGCTGGACGCCATCGGCATAGATCCGGACAAGGTTTGCACCTACTGCTGGACCGGCAGGGAATAAGCGGTTCTGATATCCGGTAATTCTGATGATAAAGGCTGGAATGAGCATGGTTGATTCTGTTCATGAGGAATGCGGCGTTTTCGGCATATATGATCCCATCGTTTCCAACGTGGCCCAATCCACCTATTTCGCCCTTTACGCGTTGCAGCACAGGGGACAGGAGAGCTGTGGCATCGCCGTCAACGAGGATGGGATTTTCCGCTCTCACCGGGCGGTGGGGCTGGTGCCGGAGGTGTTCACCGCTCAGGTGCTGGAAAAGTTGGGCAGGGGAAGTATCGCCGTGGGGCATGTCCGGTATTCCACAACCGGCAACGTCAACGTCAGCAACGCCCAGCCGCTGGTGGTGCGCCATGTGAAAGGATCCATGGCTCTGGCTCATAACGGCAATTTGACCAACGCCTTGGAGCTGCGCCGGGAATTCGAGCTGGAGGGCGCGATTTTCCACGGTTCCAGCGACACGGAGGTCATCGCCTACGCCATCACCAAGGCGAGGCTGCGCACCGGCTCCATCGAGGAGGCGGTGGAGGAAGCCATGAACCGGATCCGGGGGGCGTATTCCCTGGTGATCATGTCGCCTCAGAAGCTGATCGCCGCCCGGGATCCGGAGGGTTTCCGGCCGCTGTGCATGGGAAAAACCGCCGACGGCGCGGTGGTGTTCGCTTCCGAAAGCTGCGCATTGGACAGCGTGGGAGCGGCTTTCGTCCGGGAGGTGAAGCCGGGCGAAATCGTGGTGGTGTCGGGGGAGGGCGTGCGCTCCATCGAGACCCACTGCGGGGGCAGGGGACATATGTGCGTCTTTGAGTTCGTCTATTTCGCACGGCCGGACAGCGTCATTGCCGGAGCGGGCGTCCAGGATGCCCGGCAGCGGGCAGGCGCCTTTCTGGCGCTGGAGCATCCCATCCAGGCGGATGTGGTCATCGGCGTTCCCGATTCCGGCCTGGACGCCGCCCTGGGCTATGCCCGTCAGTCGGGGATCCCCTACGGGGTGGGTTTCATCAAGAATCGGTATGTGGGACGCAGCTTCATCCAGCCCACCCAGGGCCAGCGGGAGGATGCGGTGAAGATCAAGCTCAACGCGGTCCGGCAGGTGGTGGAGGGGCGGCGGGTCATCATGATCGACGATTCCATCGTCCGGGGCACCACCAGTGCCCGGATCGTCCGGCTGCTGCGGGAGGCGGGGGCCAGGGAGGTCCATCTGCTGGTATCCTCCCCGCCCTTCCGGCACCCCTGTTATTTCGGCACCGATATCGACAGCCGGGAGAATCTGATCGCCTGCCGGCTGGATTCGGTGGAGGATATTGCCCGGGAAATCGGGGCGGACAGTTTGGGCTATCTCAGCGTGGAGAGTGTGAAAAAAATCGCCCGGGGCGCGGGATGCGGTTTCTGCACCGGATGCTTTACCGGCCGTTACCCGGCGGAAATCCCCAAGGAAGCGCCCAAGGATAAATTTGAGCAGAAGATCGCCAAAACGAAAACCAATGCGTGAATCCGACGGATCGGCATCAAAAATACAAAACCGCAGCGCGGGGAGGCAAACCCGTGCGCGAAAGGATGGATCGTTGAAATGAAAAGCGTGAGCGAGAGTTACGCCGCGGCCGGCGTGGATGTGACCGCCGGATACAAGGCGGTGGAGCTGATGAAGGCCCACGTGGCCCGCACCGCGGTGCCGGGGGTGCTTTCGGGGCTGGGCGGCTTCGGCGGCCTGTTTGAGCCGGACTTGACCGGCATCCGCAGGCCGGTGCTGGTATCCGGCACCGATGGGGTGGGCACCAAGCTGAAGCTGGCCTTCCTGATGGATAAGCACGACACCGTAGGCATCGACTGCGTGGCTATGTGCGCCAACGACGTGGCCTGTTCCGGTGCCCGGCCCCTGTTTTTCCTGGATTACATCGCCTGTGGTAAAAATCAGCCGGAAAAAATCGCCTCCATCGTGGCGGGGGTGGCGGAGGGCTGCGTGCAGGCCGGCTGCGCTCTGATCGGCGGGGAAACGGCGGAGATGCCCGGGTTCTATCCCGAGGAGGAATACGATCTGGCCGGCTTCTGCGTGGGGATGGCGGATTACGACGGCATGGTGGACAGCGCCAATGTTCGGCCGGGGGATGCGCTGATCGGCGTGGCCTCCAGCGGCGTCCATTCCAACGGCTTTTCGCTGGTCCGCAAGGTGTTCGATATTTCGGAAAAAACCGTCGGCCGGTATGTGGATGAATTGGGCTGTACCCTGGGAGAAGCTCTGCTGACCCCCACCAAAATTTATGTAAAACCCCTGGCGGCGCTGATGGCGGCGGTGAAGGTGCACGGGATTTCCCATATCACCGGCGGCGGATATTATGAGAATATTCCCCGGATGCTGCCGGAGGGGACGACGGCGGTGATCGAGAAACGGAAGGTGCCGGTATCGCCTATTTTCCGCCTGATTCAAAAGGAAGGGAACATCCCCGAGCGGGATATGTTCAACACCTTCAACATGGGTACCGGCTTGGTGCTGGCCGTGGCGCCGGAGGAGGCGGATCTGGCGGTGCGCACCCTGCAGGGCAGCGGCGAGCAGGCGATGATCCTGGGCCAGGTCAAGGCCGGCGGCGACGGCGTCGAGCTGGTTTGAGAGGTGGAGGCATGACGAACATCGCGGTTCTGGTATCCGGCGGCGGCACCAATCTGCAGGCTTTGATCGACGCTGAACGGGAGGGGAAGATCCCCGGCGGGCGAATCGTACGGGTGATTTCCTCCAATCCCGAGGCGTATGCCCTGGAACGGGCGGCGGCGGCGGGCATCGCTTCCACCGTGGTGAGACGTAGACACTATGCGGACGCCGCCTCCTTCGACGCGGCGCTGCTGGCGGCGTTGGAGGATTGCCAGGCGGAGCTGGTGGTGCTGGCGGGTTTTCTGAGCATATTGGGGGAGGCGGTCATCGCCCGCTATCGCAACCGGATCCTCAACGTACACCCTTCCCTGATTCCCGCCTTCTGCGGTAAAGGTTTTTATGGCCTGAAGGTTCATCAGGCGGCGCTGGAGTATGGCGTCAAGGTGACGGGGGCTACCGTCCATTTCGTCAACGAGATCCCCGACGGCGGGGCCATCATTCTCCAAAAGGCGGTGGAAATCCTGCCGGACGACACGCCGGAGACTCTCCAGCGGCGGGTGATGGAGCAGGCGGAATGGGAGCTGCTGCCCCGGGCCGCGGCCCTTTTCTGCTCAGGCCGGATCCGGCTGGAGGGCCGGACCGCCGTGATTGTGTGAGAAAGTACGGGATTTCTTTCAGGAGAGCACCCAATGGGAATCGTCCGTCATCGGCGGACGGTAGTCTGCGGGAAAACAATTCAGACGCTCCGGCTGACGGGGCGGGAAAGGCGGTATATATGTCCATCAGCAAACTGGCGCAGGCCGTGAGCGCCACGACTTATCCGGGCCGCGGCATTGTTTTGGGAAAGAGCGCGGACGGACGCTGCTTCTATATCGCGTATTTCATTATGGGACGCAGCGAGAACAGTCGGAACCGTATTTTTGAGGACGTGGGTAGGGGGATCCGAACCAAGGCGTTTGACGAAAGCAAAATGGTGGATCCGTCCCTCATTATTTATGCGCCGGTGCGGGTGTTCGGCGACACGCACATTGTAACCAACGGCGACCAGACCGACACGATCTATGAGGCGCTGGAAGCGGGTGGCACCTTCGAGGATGCCTTGCGCACCCGCACCTTTGAACCGGATGCGCCCAATTTTACCCCGCGCATCTCAGGGCTGGCGGAGCCGAAAAACAACCGCTATCGCCTTTCTATCCTGAAATCGGCGGAGGGGGATCCCAGTTCGGTCCGGCGGTACTTTTTTGATTACGACGCACCGCGGGCCGGCGAGGGCC
>CAKTTT010000127.1 GCA_934615635.1 uncultured Eubacteriales bacterium
CATATGTTATATAAATATTCCCTCAACGGCGCCGGAAGGGATGGTTTCCCTTGTTCCGGCGCCGTTGATATGCTATAATAAACAAATGGAAATAGAGGGACGAGCCTCATGGAAGAAAGGTATGGAAAGCATGACCGAAGCTGTTACCCGTTTTGAAGAACTGGATCTTTCCCCAGAGATTATGAAAGCCGTGGAGCGGATGGGCTTCCACGCGCCCACGCCGGTGCAGGCGCTCACCATTCCGCCCATGCTGGACGGATACGACGTGATCGCCAAGGCGCCCACCGGTACCGGCAAGACCTGCGCCTTCGGCATTCCGCTGCTGGAGACCATCCGGCCCGATTGCGAGGATATCCAGGCCGTCGTCGTCTGTCCCACCCGCGAGCTTTGCATCCAGATCACCGAGGAACTGCGGCAACTGGCCGCTTTCCTGCCGGAAATCCGGATTGTATCGGTTTACGGCGGCCAGCCCATTGCCAAGCAGCTCACCGCCCTGAAGAAAAAGCCCCACATCGTGGTGGCGACTCCCGGCCGGTTGCTGGATCATATGGGACGGGGCACCGCCTGGCTGGGCAACGTATACACCGCCGTGCTGGATGAGGCGGACGAGATGCTGAAGATGGGCTTTATCAAGGATGTGCGCCGGATCCTCAACGCCACGCCGGGGGATACCCAGGTGGTGATGTTCAGCGCCACCATCTCCCGGGAAGTGATGGACGTGGCCTGGGAATACCAGCACGACGCGGTGGAGATCAATGTGGCCGCGGAAGGGGAGAACCGCCCCCAGATCGCCCAGTTCGGCCTGATGTCCTCCGGCGAGAGGCGGCTGGACGATATGGTACGGATCATAGAGGAGTGCGATTTCCATCGGGTGATGGTGTTCTGCAATATGAAAAACACCGTGCGGCGGGTGGGGGACCGCCTGCGCAAGCGGGGGATGTCGGTGGATTGCCTCCACGGCGATATTCCCCAATCCCAGCGCAACCAGGTGATGGGCGGCTTCCGCAAGGGGGCTTTTGAAATTCTGGTGGCCACCGATGTGGCGGCGCGGGGAATCGATGTGGACGACGTGGACGCGGTGTTCAACTATGATATACCGGATGAAAACGAGTATTATCTCCACCGGATCGGCCGCACCGGCCGGGCCAAGCATCGGGGGGCCGCTTTCACCTTCATGACCCCGGACGATCAGTTCCGCATCCGCGACATCAAGAAGTATACCCATTCGGATATCCGCCACGTCGCGTTTCGGGAAAACGGCTTTCTGGAGACGGACGACGGCATTCGGCTTTCTCAGTATCTCAAGGAGGACGCCTCCTATCAGGAGGAGCAGGATTAAGGCGTGGCGGACAGGCGACGGCGCCCTTTCGCGTGTGCCATCTTCTCCATTGCCAGGAAGAAGAGCCCGCAAGACAAGGCGGAGCAAACCATATTTTCATCAGTCGGCCGATAGAAGCCGGACGGAATTTCCATTCCGTCCGGTTTTTTTGCGCCATTTTTCCGGCGCGGTGGGGAAGGAACGCCTTCCATGCGCCCCCTTTTCCGCCCAAATGGGGACGCATAGAGGACGAAAAAAATGGTAATACTAAAAAAGAAGAATATTTATACGCACAAAATGATTATTATTCACGCAAAGCGGGCCTTTTATACGGCCTGATCCACTTTTTTTGCGGTAAAATCGGCTTTCAGACCGGTTACAGAGCTGTAACTTTTGGCTGGATGCACAAAATTCCCGAAAAAAAATTCAAACGCATTTTGAATTCCCATATATGGAAATAAATGGGCATTTCTTGGGCGTTTTTGAAGGTTTCTCCTTGGTATAGGCGGCCAAAGCCTTGCCTTTTGTCGAAAATTCCAATATCTCCCCCCGAAATTATCCGGTCCCTTGCACGAGAAAATTCGTTCGGGATTTGGGGAGACCTCGTGGCGGAATTCACCAAAAGTTGTGAAAACTGCCTAAAAAATGCTGAAATCAGATCATTTGACAGTGCGGTTTGAATGTGCGTATAATACTCTCCAGTCAAAGATGCCTTGGAGGCAGCCCTGACGGCGGCCTTCTTTATAGCGCGCGGGCCCTGCGTTTCGGCTTGCTTGGTTACATATGGCTTAGTCATATGGCCCGCAGTCTATGCTGCCGGCGGCGAGGATTCCATTCGCCGGCTGAAAGAAAGGAAGCATTTGATGAATACCATTTACCGTTACGCTGCGGTTTTGGGCCGCGTGGTGAAGAGCCGCCTGTTCGGCGCCGCCGCCCTAGCCGTAGCCAGCGCGGTGCTGGTGATGAGCGTGTCCGTGAACATGCACGCCATTACGGTCATCGACGGAGAAAACAGCAAGGTTGTTTTTACCATGAACAACGACGATCCCCACGCGGTGCTGACGGCGGCGGGCGTTGCCCTCAGCGAGGGGGACGAGGTGCGGTCGGATATCGAGAATATCCGCGGAGAAATTGAAATCAACCGCGCCTTCGACGTGCAGATTACCGCCGACGGGATCAGCACGGTGGTGCGGATGACCGGCGGCACGGTAAACGACGTGCTGGAACGGACGGGAATCGAGGTAAGGGAGGACGACATGCTCAGTCACCTGCCCGAGACCACCGTCACCGACGGCATGAATATCACCGTGGAGCGGGTGGGCTACAACGAATACACCCGTACCGAGGCCATTCCCTATGAAACCACCCTTAAGTATACCAATGTGATTCCCAAGGGCAGCACCAAGCTCAAGCAGGCGGGGAAAAAGGGCGAAAAGACCTATGTCTATCGGGAGCGTATTGTGGACGGCGAGGTGGTGGAAACCGTCCTGGTCAGCGAAACCGTCACCAAAAAGCCGGTCAATGCCGTTAAGCTGGTGGGGACCGTGGTGGGAACGCCGCTCTCCAAGGCCCCCTTCGATATCGAGCTGGATGAGGCCGGACAGCCGGTGAATTATAAGCAGGTGTTCACCGGCACCTGCACCGCCTATACCTGTGACGGCGGCCGCCTCAGCGGGGTTACCGCCACCGGTATGAAGCCCCAGGTGGGCGTGGTGGCCGTCAATCCCAAGAAGATCCCTTACGGCTCCAAGCTGTATATCACGTCGGCGGACGGCTCCTATGTTTACGGCTACGCCATCGCGGGAGATACCGGCGGCGGCGTGATGAAGGGAACGCTGATCGCGGATCTGTATATGGATACCTATGAAGAGTGTATCCAGTTCGGCAAACGCCGGAATTTCAAGGTGTTCGTATTGGAATAAAGCGCAGAGAATCCCCGGGCGGAAGCCCGGGGATTTTTGTATGGCGCGGCCGGGCGGCAAACAGGCGGCAGGACGGCGGCGGGGCCGCTGTTCGCTTTCGTCCCGCCGCCCCGCCGCGAAACCGGCGAAAAGAAATCCGCCTCCTTCCCGCTTATTCCGGCCCCGGCCGGCCTATACTAACGGGAGAGAAGGAGACAGGCAAGAAAGCGCCGGCCGCTGCATATAGTTCCTTATGGAAGAATTTGCAATGTTTGCCGGGATATGGTATAATTCATGCCGATTCCGGGTGAAGGGGGGCGTCTGTGTGGAATGCATCGTCGACGGAAAGCGTGTGACATATATCGATGAGGGAACCGGCCCGGTGGTGTTGCTGCTCCATGGCTGGGGCGCTCCGGCGGAAACCTACCGGTTGATCATCGACCATCTCTCCGCCTATTGCCGCGTGATCGCCCCCGATCTGCCCGGCTTCGGCGGCAGCGACGAGCCGGACGCGCCCTGGTGCGTGGACGATTATGTGGATTTTGTCCTGGCTTTCGCCGAGGCGCTGCATATCCGGCAGGCGGTGCTGATGGGGCATTCCAACGGCGGCCGGATTATCCTCAAGCTGATGAATCGGCCGGAGCGTCCCTTGCAAGTGGAGAAAATTGTGCTGATAGACGCCGCGGGGCTCAAGCCGCGGCACGGCCCCGGCTATTACGCCAGGGTGTATTCTTATAAGGCGGGCAAGTGGGTCCTTTCCCTGCCGGGCGTTCGCCGGCTGTTTCCCGACGCGGTGGAGAAGCTGCGGGCCAAAAAGGGATCCGCCGATTACCGCAGCGCCACCCCCATTATGCGCCAGACGATGGTGCGGCTGGTGAACGAGGATCTCTCCGGCTGTCTGCCGGGGATACAGGCGCCCACCCTGTTGATCTGGGGGGAGAAGGATACCGCCACCCCTCTGGAGGACGGCAGGCGGATGGAAAAAGCGATTCCCGACGCCGGGTTGGTGGTGCTGGCCGGCGCGGGACACTTCTCCTTTGCGGAACGCTGGGGGCAGTGCAGCCGCGTGCTGGACGCCTTTCTGAAATAACGATGGAGGTGCTCCCTTGAAACCGACCGCCCTGCTTCTGCTGACCGCCGCCAGCGCCGCCTATGTTTACGTACAGGCGGTGTATTTTGTGCATATGCTGCAGCTCAATTCCTATCGTCCGGAGCGATATGCCGCCTGGCGGCGGGAAAACCGCGACCGGCTGCTTTCCCCCTTGCGGCTGGCGGCGCCGCTCCTTCTGCTGCTTTTTGCTGGCCTGACCCCTTTGATGGGCGGGTGGGCGTCCATTGCCGCCGTCATCCCCTTGGGGCTGTTCGCCCTGCTGAACGTGCCGCCCCGGGCCAAGAAGCCGTTGGTGTTCACCCACCGGGTGATGCGCCTGTTCGGCACGCTGGCGCTGCTGTTCGCTATAGCGGCCGCGGCCGCCTGGCTGCTGCCGCTATGGGCGGCGCCGGCGGTCTACGGGGCGTTTTCCTTCCCGGTTTTCTGGTGGGTGGCGCTGGCCAACCGGATCAACGGTCCCCTGGAGCGGGCGCTGGCCAACCGGTATGTCCGGGATGCCCGCCGCCGCCTGGAAAACTCTCCCCGGCTGACGGTGATCGGCATCACCGGCAGCTATGGGAAGACCAGCGCCAAGAACTTCCTCCACGCCCTGCTGTCCGTCAAATACAATGTGCTGATGACCCCGGAGAGCTACAATACCACCATGGGGGTGGTGCGCACCATCCGGGAGCAGTTGCGGCCCAGCCATCAGATTTTCATCGCCGAAATGGGAGCGAAAAACCCGGGCGATATCCGGGAAATCTGCGATCTGGTCCGGCCCCGTTACGGCATGATCACCTCCATAGGGGAGCAGCATCTGGAAACCTTCGGCACGGTGGAGAATATCATCCGCACCAAATTTGAACTGGCGGACGCCCTGCCGCCGGAAGGCCGGGCCTTTCTCAACTATGACAATCTCCATATCCGGGGCCGGATCGTGAAAAACGTCCCCACCGTCACCTATGGGGTGGAGGGGGATGCAGGCGCCATGTACACCGCCTCGGATATCGCCGTGGATGCGGGGGGCTCCCGCTTCACCGTCACGGCGCCGGGCGGGGAAAGCCGGGTGTTCACCACCCGTCTGTTGGGCGTTCACAATATCCAAAATCTCGTGGGCTGCATTGCCGTCGCCCACACCCTGGGCCTGACGCTGGAGGAATTGGTCTATCCGGTGCGGATGCTCAAGCCGGTGCCCCACCGGCTGCAGCTGCTGCCCAACGGCTATATCGACGACGCCTATAATTCCAATCCCGCCGGCTTCCGGGCCGCTCTGGATGTGCTCAGCCGGTTTGAGGGCCAGCGGGTGCTGGTGACGCCGGGCATGGTGGAGCTGGGACAGCGGCAGGCGGAGCTGAACCGGGAGCTGGGGGCCTACGCGGCGCCGCGCTGCGATTATGTCGTCCTGGTGGGGGAGAAGCAGGCGCCGCCGCTGTTGGAGGGGCTTACCGCCGCGGGCTTCGCCGCACAGCGGATATTCGTGGCCAAGACCCTTCAGGAGGGGCTGAACTGGGTGAACGGCCTGCCCTTCGACCGTCTGCGGACGGTGCTGCTGGAAAACGATCTGCCCGATAATTTTTAATGGAATCGAGTTGTTGCGTGATGAAAACCAAGGTCGCCGTCCTCTTTGGAGGCCGCAGCGTGGAGCATGAGGTGTCCATCATCTCCGGCATTCAGGCCTTCGCCGCCCTGGACCGGGACAAATATGAGCCTGTGCCTGTCTACATCACCAAGGATAACCGCTTTTACACCGGCCCGCATATGGGAGAGATCGAGCGGTACAGAAACATGGACGCCTGCCTGCGGGAGGCGCAGCGGGTGCTGCTGGTTCCCGGCGAGGCGGGAGTGGAGATGGTGCGCTATCCTATGAAGCGGTTCCGGGAGAATGTGGTGGGAAGCTTTGACGTGGCCATACCGGTGGTCCACGGCACCAATGTGGAGGACGGCACCCTGATGGGGTTCCTGGAGATGCTGGGGGTGCCCTATGCCTCCTGCGACGTCACCGCGTCGGCGCTGGGGATGGACAAATACCTGATGAAGGCCGCCATGAAGCAGGCGGGGCTGCCGGTGCTGGATGCCCTCCAGTTCACAGGAAAGGCTTATGCTCTGGACAGCGACGGCGTCATGGACCAGATCGAAGGAAAATTCCCTTATCCGCTAATCGTCAAGCCGGTGAATCTGGGGTCGTCGGTGGGCATCTCCAAGGCGGGGGATCGGGGGGGACTGCGGCAGGCGCTGGATACCGCCCTGGGCTTTTCCGCCCGGGTATTGGTGGAGCCGGCGGTGCAGAACTTGCGGGAAATCAACTGCGCGGTGCTGGGGGATGCAGACGATGCGGAGGCCTCGGTGTGCGAGGAGCCGGCGGGGTGCGACGAGATCCTCAGCTATAAGGACAAATATCTCAGCGGCGGCAAAGGCGCCAAGGCCGGGGGAGCCAAAACGGCGGGCATGAGCAGCCTCAAGCGCCGTTGTCCGGCGGATATCCCCGAGGAGCTGGCCCAGCGGGTGCGGCATCTGGCGGTGGATACCTTCCGCGCCCTGGGCTGTTCCGGCGTGGCCCGGATCGATTTCCTCAACGACACCCTGTCCGGAGCATTATGGG
>CAKTTT010000128.1 GCA_934615635.1 uncultured Eubacteriales bacterium
GATGCGGTCCGCCTGCTGGGGCTCAAAACACCCCTGCCCACCTCCGAGCCGGCCCAAACCGTGCTGCGGGAGCTGATGGAGGAGGCGCGGCAGACGCCGTATGCCCGCCTGATCTCCGAGCGGCTGCTGCGTTCCATGGCCAAGGCGAAATACAGCGAGAACCCCCTGGGCCATTATGGATTGGCGCTGCAGGATTACTGTCATTTCACCTCGCCGATCCGCCGGTATCCGGATCTGGCCATCCACCGGATTTTATCGGATTATCTGGCGCATACTCCCAAGGCGGCCCTGTTCGAGCGGTACGGCGCTTTTGTCCGAACGGCGGCCGACAGCTCCACCGATTGCGAAATCCGCGCCATGACCGCGGAGCGGGAATGTGAGGCCTGCTACAAGGCTGAATATATGGCCGGATTCCTGGGAAAGGTGTTTACCGGCGTCGTCTCCTCCGTGACAGAATTCGGGCTATATGTGGAGCTGCCCAACACGGTGGAGGGCATGATCCGGCTGGAGAATCTGTCCGAGGAGCCGGTGCGTTTCGACGGCGGGGCCTCCGTCATAGACCGTAACGGCCGCCCTCTTTATACCATCGGGGATAAAATGGATATCCAGGTGGCGGCGTGCGACATCTCCACCGGCAGAATTTCCTTTGTGCCCGCCGGACCGCTGGGAGGGCCGCGGGGGGACAGATAGAGCCGGATATGCCGCCTCTCTGCAGCCGGGAAACTTTTTCCTCCGGTGTTTAACCTGTCATATTCCGCCCATACTAAGCATAAGAATTTTTTGGAAGGGCGGGAAGAAGATGGGGAACGCTTTAAAGAAAGCTCTTGTTAAAACGGAGGAACAGCCCCACGAACTCCTGACAGCGATTCGCGATACATGCCGCCGGATGGACAATGCCAAGCTGCGTTTTGAAATGGAAAGCGACAGCGATTTGATTGAAGCGTGCATTTACGAGATGGAATCGCTGCGGGCCCGGTACCGTTACCTGCTGCGGATGGCCCGGATGCAGGGGATCACGGCGCCCGGAATGACGCAGGTGGAGGAAAAGGGCGGCTGATCCCGCCATGCGCCTGCCGTCCGGGAAAAACGCGGAAAGGCATGGTCGACTGATGGACTTGTGGCTGAAAATCGTGGTGGGAATCGTGGGAGCGGTCATGGTGATCGCGGTGGCGGCGGCCCTTTTCCGGACGGGGAAACCGGTCCGGTCGCTGGCGGGTTCCGGTATTCAGGGGATTTGCGCTCTGGCAGCGGTCAACGTGGCGGGCGCTTTCACCAGCGTTTCCCTGGGGCTGAACCTGTTTTCCGGGCTGGTGTGTCTGGTGCTGGGCATCCCCGGCGTGATCGGTCTGCTGCTGCTCAAGCTGCTGTTCAATATGGGATGACGGCTATTGGCAGGTGAAAAATAAGGATAAGGGCGCTGCTTTTCTTGCAGCGCCCTTATCCTTTTGCGTGGGTTCCGCTTTTTGGCCGAAGATGAAAGGGCTCCGATAGAATCCGGAGTCCTTTGCGCCTATGAAAATCGAAGCCGCCCGGCCGCCTACATCACGTAGAACAGGATACAGAGGTAATGCAACGCTGCTCCGGCAAAAACGAACAGGTGCCAGATGGAATGCATATAGCGGATATTTTTCAGCGCATAGAACACCAGCCCGGCGGTATAGGCCACGCCGCCGCTGACCAGCAGCAGGATCCCCGCCGGCTCCATCACCTTGATCAGGGGACCGATGGCGGCGATGACGCACCAGCCGCTGGCAATGTAGCAGATCATGGAAACGACCTTGAATCGCTCTATGCTGATGGCGTTAAGGATGATGCCGAAAATGGCCGCGCCCCATACCACGCCGAAGATGGTCCAGCCCACCCAGCCGCGCAGCGCCACCAGGGTGAAGGGGGTATAGGTGCCCGCGATGAGAAGGTAGATGGTGGCGTGATCAAAGATCCGCAGTACCTCCTTGGCCTTGGGATTGGCCAGGGCATGGTATAGGCAGGACATGGTGAACAGAATAATCATACTGGCGCCGTATATGGAGGCGCTGACCACCTTCCATGGATCCCCGGTGGTTTTCAGCAGCAGCAGGACAGTGCCGGCCACGGCCAGCAGGGCGCCGAGACCGTGGGTAGCGGCATTGGCGATTTCCTCCATAATGGAATAGCGGCTGCCGGGTTTTCTGGCTGTCAGCGATACAGACATGGAATCAGATCCTTTCCGAACCTTGCTTTAAGGGTTCTTAGCGTGAATATAGGATATCATAATCACGAAATATAATCAATAGAAAAACATATTACAATTTATTAAATTATTGTAAATAGTTTTAATAACTAGATATATTGACCGCTGTGTTTTTCTTAGTATCTTTTCTTTTCCACGGTTTTATGCTAAACTATTCCGGTAAAACAGCTTTTAACCGGAAAGGACGTTGACTATGGATTATGCAGCCGAATCGCTCAAACGGCATTATGAATGGAAGGGGAAGATCGAGGTAATCTGCCGGGCGCCGCTGAAAACCCGGGAGGATCTGTCCCTGGCCTATACCCCCGGCGTTGCGCAGCCCTGTCTGGAGATTCAGAAGGATGTGGACAAGAGCTATGAGCTGACCCGGCGTTCCAACCTGGTGGCGGTGGTCACCGACGGCACGGCGGTGCTGGGACTGGGAGATATCGGGCCGGAAGCAGGGATGCCGGTAATGGAGGGCAAATGCGCCCTGTTCAAGGCTTTTGGAGATGTGGATGCGATCCCGCTGTGTGTGCGTTCCAAGGATGTGGAGGAGATTGTGCGCACCGTTTCCCTGCTGGCCGGCAGTTTCGGCGGCATCAATTTAGAGGATATCGCCGCTCCCCGCTGCTTTGAAATCGAGAAAAGGCTGAAGGAGTGCTGCGATATCCCGATCTTCCACGACGACCAGCATGGGACCGCGGTGGTCACGCTGGCCGCCCTGCTCAACGCCCTGAAGCTGACGGGAAGATCCTTGGAGAATATCCGGGTGGTCACCAGCGGCGCGGGGGCGGCGGGAATCGCCATCATCCGGCTGCTGCTGTCCATGGGGCTGCAGGATGTGGTGCTGTGCGACCGTCAGGGCGCTATCTATCAGGGCCGGGAGGGGCTCAACGCCGTGAAGGAGGAGATGGCCCTCCTGACCAATCGTGAAAAGCGAAAGGGCTCGCTGGCGGATGTGCTGAAGGGGGCGGATGTGTTCATTGGCGTGTCGGCCCCGGGCTGCGTCACCCCCGACATGGTGCGGAGCATGAAGGAGGGGGCCATTTTGTTCCCCATGGCCAACCCGGTGCCCGAGATCCTGCCGGAGCTGGCCCGGGTAGCGGTGGCGGCGGTAATCGGCACCGGCCGCAGCGATTTCCCCAACCAGATCAACAATGTGCTGGCTTTCCCGGGGATTTTTCGCGGGGCGTTGGATGTGCGGGCCAGCGATATCAACGACGCCATGAAGGTGGCGGCCGCCCGGGCGATTGCGGAGCTGGTTCCGGCGGAGGAGCTGTGCGCCGACTATATCATCCCTAGTGCCCTGGATCCCGCCGTGGCGCCCGCCGTGGCGGCCGCCGTAGCCCAGGCGGCCCGGGACAGCGGCGTGGCGCGTATTTGATGATGACCTATTCACAGGCCACGGCCTTGCTGGAAGCGAGAAAAGCCGCCGGTATGCAGATGGGACTGGAGCGGATGACGGCCGCTATGGAGCTGCTGGGAAGGCCCCAGGAGCGGCTGCGGGTCGTCCATATCGCGGGTACCAATGGGAAGGGCTCCACCGGCGCTATGATCCGTTCGATCCTCACTTCGGCCGGCTACCGGGTGGGCGGATATGAGTCCCCGGCGGTGACGGGGCTGCGGGATATCATCACCATCGGCGGCGAAGGCATCCGGGAGGAACGCTTCGCCGCTCTGACCCAGCGGCTTTTGGCGCTGGAACCGCGGTTTGAGGAGCTGGGAAGGCTCACCGAATTTGAATTTACCACCGCCCTGGCCTACCTGTATTTCGCGGAGGAGAAAACCGATCTGTGCGTGGTGGAATGCGGTCTGGGTGGCCGGGATGACGCCACCAATGTGATCGGTCCCCCGCTGGCCGCGGTGCTGACCCCTGTGGCGCTGGATCATACCGCTCTGCTGGGAGATACTATTCAGGAAATAACGACTGTTAAATGCGGCATCTGCAAGCCCCCCTGCACGGTGATTTCTTCCCCGGGACAGACAGCGGAGGCGCTGGGCGTTATCATGGAGACGGCCGCCGCCCGGGGGCTGACCGTGCGGATTCCCAATGCGGCGGCTGCGCCGATTACGGAGGAGGAGCCGGGCAGGCTGGCGTTTGTTTACGGCGGCCGGCGGTATATTCTCCGGCTTACGGGGAGCTTTCAGCGGGATAATGCGCTGACCGCGCTGGAGGTTGCCTCCTGTTTGGAAGAAAAGGGCTTTTCCATTCCAGACGAGGCGAAGGAGGCGGGACTCGCGGGGGTGGTCATGCCCTGCCGGCAGGAGATTCTGCGGCGGACTCCGCTGCTGATGCTGGACGGCGCCCATAATCCCCATGGCCTCGCGGCGCTGGCGGAGACGTTGCGGCGGATGCCGGAGGCGGGCTCCCTCACGCTGCTGGTGGGGATGCTGCGGGATAAGAACACCGCCGCCTGCGCCGCTCTGCTGGGGCCGCTGTGCCGGCATATCGTCTGCTGCACTCCCGGCGGGACCGACAGGGCGCTGCCCGGCGAGGAGCTGGCGGCACAGATGCGCCCCTATTGCCCAGAGACAATCGCGGCAGCGGCGCCTGGCGAGGCGCTGGAACTGGCTTGGGAAAAGGCGGCAGGCGGCCCGCTGCTGATCGCCGGCTCCTTTTATCTGTGCCGGGAACTGCGTCCCCGGCTGCAAGGTTTATGACGGTTACTGGTTTTATGAAACGATGCGACCGTGTTCGACAGAAAACGCCGCGTATCGGCGGGATTCCACCGGCTGCGACGACAAATTTCCCGCGCATTTTGGCGGACAAGCCCCTATCCTATTGGATAGGGGCTTTTTTCTGCCCTTTTCAGATGAATCCGGAAAGGCGTGATGAGATTGGTGATGCGGATAGAGACCACGGCGGACGAAACCACCGTCTGGCTGACAGGGGAATTGGACCATCATGCGGCCAGGCAGCTCCGGCAGCAGGTGGATCTGGCGGTGGAGCGTACCCGGCCGCAGCGGCTGCGGCTGGATTTCAGCGACGTCAGCTTTATGGACAGCTCGGGCATCGGGCTGATTATGGGACGTTACCGGCTGATGCAGCTGGAGGGCGGTACGTTAGTGGTGACCGGCGCTTCCGAGCGGCTGCGCAAAGTGATGCGGCTGGCCGGGCTGGATAGACTGGGCATTCTGCGGGAGACGGCGGACAGCGCGCAGGAATAGAAAGGAAGGAACATAAAAATGAGAAAACCCATCAATGAAATGCGGCTGGTCATCCCCAGCCGCTCGGCCAACGAATCCTTTGCCCGGTCGGCGGTGGCCGCCTTTATTGCCCAGTTGGACCCGGCGGTGGACGAGCTGGCGGATATCCGCACCGCCGTATCGGAGGCGGTGACCAATTGCATTGTCCACGCTTATCCGGACGATATCGGGGACATTATCCTGACGGTGCGGCTGTTTGCCGACGGGAAGGTGACCATCCGGATCAAGGATAAGGGCTGCGGGATTGAAAACGTGCCCCAAGCCATGGAGCCGCTGTTCACCACCGGAGGGGAAGAGCGGTCCGGACTGGGCTTTTCGGTGATGGAAAGCTTTACCGACCGGCTGAGGGTGGTGTCGCACAAGGGCAGGGGCACGGTGGTCACCATGGAAAAATACATAATGCTCCGGGAACGGCAGGCGAGGCAGGCTTGAGCAGCAGAGAGGATACCATCTGCCGGAATATCGGCCTGGTGCATTCCTGCGCCCGCCGGTTTATGGGCCGCGGGATCGAATACGATGATCTGTTCCAGGCAGGCTGCATGGGTCTCGTGAAGGCGGCGGACGGCTTTGACCAGGAGCGGGGCCTCAAGTTTTCCACCTATGCCGTTCCGGTCATTCTGGGGGAAATCCGACGGCTTTTCCGGGACGGCGGTACGGTCAAGGTCAGCCGTTCCCTCAAGGAATTATCCATGAAAGCCACCCGGGAGCGGGAGACCTTTCTCACCAGAGAGGGACGGGAGCCCAGCGTGGGCGAGCTGGCCGATCTGCTGGGGGTATCGCCCGAGGAAGCGGCGGAGGCCCTGGGGGCGTCCCTGCCGCCGCTGTCCCTGACCCGCTCCTCCGAGGAGGACGACGGCGAACAGATCGACCTGCCTGTGTCGCCGCCGGAGGAGAGCATAACCGACCACCTGGCCCTGCGGCAGGTGCTGGGAGAGCTGGAGCCGCGGGACAGGGCATTGATTGTCCTGCGCTACCTGAACAGCCATACCCAGCAGGCCACCGCCGAAAAACTGGGGATGACGCAGGTGCAGGTTTCCCGGCGGGAGCGGCAGATACTGGAGGAAATGCGGAAAAAAATGACCGGATAGCGAAGCGGAGGGGGATGCCTGGATGGCATCTCCCTCCGCTTTTGGAAAAAGGAAACAACCGGCTCGGCTGAAGGCGCCTCGGCGGCTTCAGCGCCGGGAATGGAGAAAGAGAGGCGCCGGCAGAGGCCCAGAAACGGGGAAAACCGCCGCCGGGGTGGGAGAAGCTCGCCACCTTAGAGCCGGAAAGCATGAGGTGGGCGGAATAAGCCTCCAGAGCCCAGTCCAATCGCCAGCCTTATCAGCCGGGCAGCCGGTCGAACAGCCAGGTAAAGCGGATTTCTTCCTCCCGCAGGGTATAGCGGGGCAGCAGGGCTGGCCCGCAGCTGGCCGAGCCCACCCCGCAATGGAAGGCGTCCAGGC
>CAKTTT010000129.1 GCA_934615635.1 uncultured Eubacteriales bacterium
CCGGATCAGGTGGGGAGGGGACGCCGGGGGCTTGGTCTCCGGTTGCTTGCGGTAGGGCCGCCCCGACACAGGCAGCGGGACAAGATAACGCCGGAGAAGGCGGCAGGAATCCCTGCGGCTGTCTCCGGCGTTTTTCGAGGTTGCGTATATCAGTATTCCTTGTTTTCCAGAATGCGGGTGGAGATGGAAACGGACAGCCAAAGTCCCAGCAACACAATGGCGATCAGCAGGAAGGGAAGGGAGCGCAGAAAAACCGGGGAGAAGCGCAGGGTGACACCCGACTCCCCCAGGAGCGCCATGCCTGCGCCCACCAGCGCGGAGGGAATGGCGAATGCCAGGATCATAATCAGCCGGCTTTTGTTGACACCGAATTTATAAAAGATGGGGAAGAGGATGGAGATGAAAACGATGCCCGCAAAGGAACAGGCGGCGATGACCAGCAGATCGCCGAGAATGTCCGCGGACGGCTTGCCCTGGAAAAGTTGGATGCCCCCGTGAACCGCCGCGATGGTCACCATGCCTACAGCGCCCACGGCCAGGGCGGCCAGATAACGGGTCAGCACCACCCGGCTTTTGGGGATGGGGGCGGCGGCAGCCAGCTTGTCGAAATGGCAGGTTTCGTCATAGGCGAAGCAATTGACGGACAGCATAAGAAAAATAACGGTATAGAAGCCGGTCAGCGCCAGGCTGTCCTCCATGGTGTAGGAGAACATCCCCCCGAACACCAGCACAAACACCAGCATGAGCTTCATCTGGCGGCTCATCAGCCGCCAGTCCTTGATAAACAAGCCCTTCATATCCATTCCTCCTCAGATATCTGAACGGCGGTTTTTCATCCTGCTCTTGGTGAAAAACAGCATGATCTCCTCGATGGTGGGACGTTCCGCCGTCAGCTCCGGCAGCCGGCGGACGTCCTGGCGCAGGCAAAGACCTTCGAAGCCGAAGCGGTTCTCCCGCAGGCCGATCAGGCGATCCTCCAGCGCCGCAAGCTGTTCCCGGCTGCCCTTGACAAGGGCGTATTTGTCCCGCAGCGCATCCTTTTCTTCATGGAAGAGCAGTCGGCCGTGATCCAGCAGGGCGATGGTGTCCGCGATCTTGTCCAGGTCGCTGGTGATGTGGGAGGACAGCAGGATGGCGTGGCTTTCCTCCTGCAGGAATTCCAGAAAGATATCCAAAATTTCATCCCGTACCAGGGGATCCAAGCCGCTGGTGGGTTCGTCCAGTATCAGCAGCTCCGCCCCGTGGCTCATGGCCGCGGCAATGGACAGCTTCATCTTCATCCCGCGGGAAAAATCCTTCACCGGCTTCTTCTCCGGCAGGCTGAAGGCGGAGAGATATCGGCGGAAGAGCGTTTCATCCCAGCGGCCGTACAGCCCGCGCATGTATCCGCTGATCTGCAGCGGGGTGAGGAGGTCGTGAAAACATGGCTCGTCAAACACCACTCCGATGCGCTCCTTGACCGCGGCTTCCTCCGTCAGATTGTCCTGCCCGAACACCTGGATGCTCCCCGCATCCCGACGGATCAGATTCAGGATCAGCTTGATGGTGGTGCTTTTCCCCGCGCCGTTGGCGCCCACCAGCCCGGTGATGGTGCCCGGCGCCATGGACAGCGAGATGTCGGAAAGCTGAAAATCAGCGTAGCGTTTGCACAGTCCTTGTATTTCTAAAATAGCTTCCATATCAATCGAACCTCTCTTTACGCGGGATTTTGTGGGAGTGAACGGCGCTTGCGGCTCTCCGTAGGCCGGTCACTCGTCGCCGTACAATATCCGGATCAGCCCGCACAGCTCCTCCGCCGTTATCCCCGCCGTGCGGGCGGCGTCCGCCGCCTGCGTCAGCAGAGCCTCCACCCGTTTGCGGCCCTCTTCGCGCAAAAGCTCCAGGTTCTTGGCCGCGACAAAGCTTCCCCGTCCCGTCATGGTGACGATGAACCCCTCCCGCTCCAGTTCTTCGTAGGCCCGCTTGGTGGTGATCAGGCTGATCCGCAGTTCCTTGGCGAGCAGCCGCATGGAGGGCAGCGATTCTCCCTCCGTCAGCTCTCCGGAAACGATGGCGCTTTTGATCTGCGTCACGATCTGCTCGTAAATCGGGACGTCTCCCGTGTTACGAATGATGATGTGCATCCGGCCGCCTCCAAACATCAATATTGTATATATAGTATATACACAATATGCATTTCATGTCAAGAGGAATCCGATGGAAAAATGGGAAATACCAATATTGATCCTGAAAGCGAGCCGACCGCCCCGGCGGCGGAAGGGGAGCGGGACAGGGCAGGGGGCGGTCATACCTTGGTCCGCTGAAAGAATTTTTCACCTGCCGGCCACCTGCGCTCCGGATGGTTTTTTCGAAAAAGATACCGTAGGGTCGGCGATCCGTATGCCGCGGCGAGGGGTGCAAGGCGGGGGGACCGGATCGGGAAATCGAAGAAGCCTAGCGGCGGTTGACAAGAGCAAACGAGCCTGCCGCCGGTCAAAAGAGCGGCCTGCGGCGTTTTCGGCTTTGCCGGCCGTATTTACGCCGGCGGCAGCTCCTTCAGCGTTTTTCGGCATGAAAAGAGGGGCTGGCATCCTTGTCCTCGTTGCCGGGCGCCAACCCGGCGGCCTCGCTCGCCTTGCCATCTCCTCTTTTTCACTGCCAAAAACCGTGTTGTCCCTTGTCAACGGAGGTTACGGCTTCAGGAGCGCGCCAGAACCGAAAGGCGCGTCCGCCGGCCGGCGGACGCCTCGCCGGGAGCGTAGAATCGGATGTCTGTACCGCCGTTTCTGCCTGCTGAGGCCGAGGGGTGTTGCCGCATGAAGTCAAGACCGCCATTGAAGAGGTGGCCCGCGTAGGTCCTGGAAGGTCCTGGTGCCGGTGGACGTCTCAAGACGCATACAACGGTATTTTCCTTGCACCGCTTGCCTCGCCGCCCGTAATTGGCCCTCCCTTGCTAGGGTTGGTTTTCCTGATATTTAGTTTTTTATCAACAGCTTGCTTCCTTCGAGGCTAGAAGCTAAAGCTGACGGAAGCCACCGGCACAGCCGGCGGCTTCCGTTCCGTAAAAACACCGCGTCCGCCGTGGAGACGGCGGACGCGGTGCGGATTTGCGGCAAGCGGCGGGGAATCCATGAGGAGGGGACGAGGCGGAGCGGGCCTTTACTCCAGCCGGATGACGCCGGCGGTGTATTCCGCTCCGCAGGGATAGGGCTCCGGCAGGGCAAGGGCGTAGAGATCGGCGGCGCGGTTTTCCAGCCGCCAGATCTGCCGCGCGGCCTCTCCCAGCGTTTCGATGCGCCCGGGCCGGGATACCAGGGGAATGGCCCGGGCGACGGGGGCGTTTTTCACGGCGGAGAGGATCTCCTCCCCTTTGGGGCCTAGGCCCAATACGCGGGCGTAGGGCGGCCGTTCCTTCTCCAGCCCCCGGGGAATTCCCAAAAAGGCGGCCCACAGCAGCCGTTGCAGCCGGGTGAGGGGATACCGTTTGGTTTTTACCCGCTGCAGCAGATCCGTCCATCCGGCGGCCTGACGGGCCGCATCGGCCAGCCGGTTTTCCAATCCCTCTGAAACGCCGGGAACCATAAGCCAGTCGGATGGTTCCATATCCCGGAACCGGGCAAGCAGCGCCCGTTCCAGCAGGGTGACGGAGGCGGGGCAGCGTCCCGCCTGCGCGGCCTTTCCCAATATCGCGTAGCAGGCGGGGGGGAGGAAGGGGGCAGCGTTGAGCGGCCGGCCGGCGGCCACCAGGCGGCGGATATAGCTGGCGGAGGCGACGTCCCCCAAGGGCTGCAGGTCGTCGTGCTCCGCGCCGAAGCGGGGGATGGTGAAGGGGCGCAGAGAGGAGCCGAGGCGGGCGGCGGCTTTCAGATATTCGATGCCCAGGGTGTTGTTGGGGCTGGAAAAGAGGGCGGCCGTTTTCTGGCCGGCGATGTCCGCCACCGCCTTCTGCCGGGCCTCCGGGAAGGAGATCCCCTCCTCCAGTCGGAAACGCAATAGCTGGCCGAAGCGGGGTTCCTCCAGCACCGCGGCCGCCTTTTCCAGAGCGGCGGCGTCCCCGCACTCGCTGCCGAAGCTGATGACCTCCACGCAGCCCAAGGCGTCCAGGATGGATACCGCGCCGTAGGCGAAGCCTTCCGCCGATGCCAGGGACCAGGGGAGAGGCAGCTCCAGCACCAGATCGGCGCCGCCGGCCAGAGCCATGCGGACCCGTTCCGGCTTGGGAAGCAGAGCGGGCTCGCCCCGCTGGACGAAATGGCCGCTCATCACCGCCACCACATGGGTGGCGCGGCAGCGGCCGTCCTGTGCCCGGGTCTGCTGGATATGATGGGCGTGCCCGTTGTGGAAGGGATTGTATTCCGCCACGATTCCGGCGATCTTCACACGCAACGCTCCTCTCTGGTTGGGATTATCTGCATTTTAGCATAATTTACCGCCTTTTTCCAGGAAAATTCCCCTTCAAAACTTGCAATATACGTTTATCTGTATTATCATAAAGCAGTTGGACAGGAAAAAAGAGATAGAGGATGGAAAACAAGATGAAAATTCTGGTTATCAACGCGGGCAGCTCGTCGCTGAAGTATCAGTTGATCGATATGAATGGGGAAGCGGTTGTGGCAAAGGGCAACTGCGAGCGCATCGGCATCGACGGCCGGATCACCCATAAAACCGGCGACGGCCGGACGGTGACCCGGGAGGTGGCCATGCCCGATCACGCCGCCGCCTTCGAGCAGGTGAAGCAGGCGCTGATAGCCGGCGAGGGCAAGGTCATCGACAGCCTTTCCGAGGTTTCCGCCATCGGCCACCGGGTGGTGCAGGGCGGCGCCAAGTATGACCGCAGCGTCCTGATCGACGAGGAGGTGCTACGGGATATCGAACGGTACGCTTCCCTGGCCCCGCTGCATAATCCCGCCCATATCCAGGGCATCAACGCGGCTACCGCGGCCTTCGGGAAGGAGATTCCCCAAGTGGCGGTTTTCGATACCGCCTTCCATCAGACCATGCCCGCCAAGGCCTATATGTTCGGCGTCCCCTATGCATACTATGAAAAATACGGCGTCCGCCGGTACGGCTTTCACGGCACCTCCCACCGGTATGTCAGCGCCCGCTGCTGCGAGCTTTTGGGCAAGCCGGACGGCGAGGGCACCCGGATCATCACCTGCCACTTGGGCAACGGCTCTTCCATCGCCGCGGTCAAGGACGGCCGGGTGATGGACACCACCATGGGCCTGACGCCGCTGGACGGCTTCATGATGGGAACCCGCTCCGGCGCCATCGATCCCTCGGTGGTCACCTTCATTATGGAGAAGGAGCAGCTCACCCCCCGGCAGATGGACGATATCCTCAATAAAAAATCGGGGATGCTGGGCATATCCGGCGTATCCAGCGACGACCGGGATATTGCCGCCGCCGTGGAGGCGGGCAATCAGCGGGCCAAGCTGGCCTGGGATATGCGCACCTATGAGATCATCAAATACGTGGGCGGCTATGTCGCTGCGCTGGGCGGGGTGGACGCCATCGTATTCACCGCGGGCATCGGGGAAAACCAGGATGTGCTGCGGCGGGAGGTGCTGGAGGCCTTCGGCTATCTGGGACTGAAGGTGGATGCGGAGCGCAACGCCGTGCACGGCCGGGAGGCGGAGATCACCACGGCGGATTCCGCGGTGCGGGCCTTTGTGATTCCCACCAATGAGGAGCTGGTGATCGCCCGGGATACCCGCGCGATTGTGGAAGCTTAAGCGGCGATGGAATTGTGCAGCGAGGGACAGGCGTTTACGCCTGTCCCTCTTCCGTAGCGGGGGCGTTGGGAAAACCCCAAGGCTGCCAAGGGATCCCGCCGTACCCCTGAAAAGGCGCGGGCTGCGGTATCAGGGGAACGGATGAACGGCCGACTGAATCGTCGGGCCCATATTGACGGATTACATTCGTTTTCTACCCTCACGTTACAGCGTATCATATTGGCCTAGCGAGCCGAGTCGTCCGTCAAAAAGCAATATATCGCGGAATGGAGCAGTCCGGTAGCCCCTCGGGCTCATCACCCGAAGGTCCGCCCGGGCAGCTTGCGTTTTGTCCCATCTCTTTCACTGCCGCGGGTCCTGTGGGATCCGCGGCGGTTTTAATAGGAGAGAACGCCCGGCTTTTTGCGCAAAAGACGCCTCTGCCCCAACGGGACGGTATTGGCAGCCTTGTGGCGCCGCCGATTTTCGCCCTTCAAAAGCGGCGCCGGTCGGGAGCCTATGGTTACGACCGCTGTTTTGCCCGCTAAAGAAGTGCCGGAGGGGGCTTTGAGACGACGGGTGAGAAAATACCACAGGCTTTTTGTGGCAATATGGCGGAAAACATGGTATCCTGTTGTCGAATCATAAAATCGGGCTTTGCGGATGCGGTGGGATTGTTCCCGCGCAGGGGAGGGGTCCGGGGAGCGGGGCGGAATCGATGAAAGAAGACCGGAGGCTTTTCTGTGAGCTTGGCCCGCTGGCGTACCGGATTTCCGTGGAAAAGGAGATCGGTAAACGGCGGGTGCGGGACTTTTTATCCTCCGACAGGCTGGCCGGAACCAAAAGCGCCGAAAAGCTGCCGGTGCTGCTGAAGGCCCACCGGTCCCTGATCCGGCGTCGTCTGCACAACGTGGATCTGCAGCTCCAGGAGAATAAGGCCGTCAATCTGGGGTTGGCCGCCCGGGAGGTTACCGGTATTCTCATCAGGCCGGGAGAAATCTTTTCGTTTTGGAGCTTGGTGGGGCGGCCGACCGCCCGGCGGGGGTTTCTCCCGGGTCTTACGATTCAAAATGGAGAAACGTCCAGCGGCATCGGCGGCGGGATGTGTCAATTTACCAACCTGCTGCATTGGATGGTCCTGCAC